>DASZWQ010000138.1 GCA_035546535.1 Pirellulales bacterium
GCCCCTCCCTGACAGGGAGGGGGATGAGATGGAGCTGAGAGGAAGGTTGTTCGCTTCATTTCCCGCCACCGCAACCCACCCATCCATCCTGCCGACCACCGCCGCCAGCCAATTGCAGAGGAGTTCCGACCGCAATGATCACCAATAACAGCACCTCCGCCGAGCAATCCGTTCCCGTTGTCGTCATCGGGGGTGGTCCCGGCGGCTCGACCGTTTCCACCTTGATTGCCCAGCAGGGATTTGCCGTGCAGCTTTTCGAGCGCGAGCACTTTCCTCGCTTTCACATCGGCGAATCGTTGATTCCCGAGACCTATTGGGTGCTCGAGCGGCTGAACATGCTCGAAAAGATGAAGGCCAGCCCGTTCGTCAACAAGTACAGCGTGCAATTCGTCAACGCCAATGGCAAATTGTCCGAGCCGTTTTACTTCGTTGATCACAAGCCGCACGATTGTTCGCGCACGTGGCAGGTGGTCCGCAGTGAGTTCGACAAGATGATGCTCGACAACGCCCGCGAACATGGCGTGCAGGTGCACGAGGGGACGCGCGTCTTGGAGGTGCTGTTCGAGGGCGAACGCGCCGTCGGCGTGCGCTTCGTGGACGACGCTGGGCAGGAGCGCATCGTACGTGCCCAGGTCGTTGTCGACGCCAGTGGCCAGAGCGCGATGCTGGCCAGCCGGCTCAAACTCCGCGAGATTGACCCGATCTTGAAAAAAGGGGCTCTGTGGACGTATTTCGAAGGCGCCTATCGCGACACCGGCCGCGACGAGGGGGCCACGATGGTCCTGCAGACCAAGGAAAAGAAGGGCTGGTTCTGGTATATCCCGCTGCACAACAACATCGTCAGCGTGGGCGTCGTCTCGGCGTTCGAAGAATTGTTTCGTGATCGCCGCGATTACGAAACGGTCTACAACGAGCAGCTCGATCTTTGCCCGGCCGCCAAGGAGCGCGTGTCGATCGGCCGCCGCGCGACCGGTTTTTTTGCCACTAAGGATTACTCGTACCGCTCGCGCGTCGCCGCCGGCGACGGCTGGGTCTTGGTGGGCGACGCGTACGGCTTTTTGGATCCGCTCTACTCGTCGGGCGTCTTATTGGCGTTGCGCTCGGGCATGGTCGCCGCGGACGCGATCGTCGAAGGGCTCACGAAAGGCGACACGTCCGCGGCACAACTCGGCAAGTGGGCGCCGGCCTTCAACCAGGGCATGGATCGCATGCGCCGCCTGGTGTGCGAATTCTACGACGGCTTCAGCTTTGGCCGCTTCGTCAAGAAATACCCGCACTTTAAAGGGCATTTGACCGACCTGTTGATCGGCGACCTGTTCAAGGATTCGGTCGACGAAGTGATCGAGCCGATGAACGTGATCCGCGCCGAGATGAAGCAGGCCGCCGAGACCGAGACGATTTTGCACCGGCCGCAATGACGGTGCGCCGATGTCGCGCGCTGCTTAGACGGCTGGTGCTGGGCCGTGTGCGAGAGCGCGCCGTGCGGTCCGCATGCCCGACCAGCATGCCGGTGGGAAGCACATGAGCATCACGAGCTTGAACCACATCGGGTAGGGGAGCATAGCCACGTTGGCGGCCAATGCCGCGTACAGGAATGCACCGACCGCGAGCCCTGCACGCCCATCGCCGATGCGCGCGGCGATCCAGGCGGCAACGAAGCCTATCGTGGTCCACGCGATGACGACCGCCGCCAGCACCCATTGCGGGTAGCGAGCCACGTGCTCGCACATCTCCTCTTTCGTGCCCGTGAAGTCTGGTGGCGTGGGATGAACGACGGCGCTCGCTGCTTCGACCGCCAGGATCAAGGTAAATGCCGACGCCAGTCCGGCCAGCACTCCTAGAATCACGCGAATTGCAGCCGACATTAATCCCTGGCTCCTGCCTTCAGAAATTGGCGCACTGGCTACGGCCGCACGGCCACCACGCGAAAGCCGATATGGTCGTAGCGCCGCTCGGGTTCGAAGCGCAGGCGACACGCGCTGCGGCACGGCCAACCATCGTCGGTCCAAGCACCGCCGCGGCGCGCGCGTGAGCGATCGCCGTTTCGGCTTCTGGTGGCGGTATCCTTGGCATCGTGCAGATCGGGGTCCTCTCCGCCCGGCAAGCGCTGGTGGTACCAATCGCGGCACCATTCGAATGTGTTACCGTGCATGTCGTGCAACCCCCAAGCGTTGGCCGGATAATTGCCGACCTTGGCCGCGTGCCCTAGTGACGGTCCTGGTTCACCGCCGTTATAGGGTTGCCCTTTGAAATTCGCTTGCTTGCTGCTGAGGCTATTGCCGAATGACGTTGCCGTGGTCGTTCCCGCGCGGCAGGCGTATTCCCACTGTGCTTCGGTCGGCAGGCGAAAGACCCACTCGCGCGATAGCTCGCCCGCGCGGTGGCCGATTTCGGTCAACTTGTCGCAAAAAGCTTCGGCCTCGGCAAAGTTGACGTTGCCGACTGGCAGTTCGTCTCCGGCGGGCAGCTCTTCGGTCACGGGGCCCGGCAGTGCGCCCATCACGCGCCGCCAGTCGGCTTGGGTCGTCTCGTACTTTGACGTCCAGAAGCCCTTGGTCAGCGTGACTTGCACCTGGTTCTCGCCGGGGCGGCGTTCGAGCTCGCTCGGCGGACTTCCCATCAAGAATCTTCCGGCGGGGCACCAGCAGAGTTTTATGCCAGCGACCGTGCGCTCCTCGCCGGCTTTCGCGCCAACAAACGAGCCGGCGTCGGCATTCCTGCCGGGCTCGGCAGAAAGAGCCGGCACATTGGCGGACACCGCGAACAACAAAAACAGCATCATGCACAGGCGCGTCGGACGAAACATGCGAATCCTGCCCGGCTCCGTGTGATGAGCGAGTCACAAGCGGCCATGTCACGCGCGGCGGGGGGCAGCTTCTTGCAGATCGTAACGCTGAATCTTGCGATCGAGGGTCGAGCGTTCGATCCCCAGCATGCTGGCGGTCTGGCTTTTGTTCCAATTCGTCGCCCGCAACGTGGCCAGGATATGCCGCCGCTCGACGTCGGCCAGCGAGCAGGGGACGAATTCGGCCGGCACGCTGGGCACGTCCGTCGTATCGCCGGTGGTGGGCAATTTCGACAGCATGAGATCCTGCTGGTCGATGTATTCGCCTTCGGCCAGCACGATAGCGCGCTCGATGACGTTTTTCATTTCGCGCACGTTGCCCGGCCAGCGATAGCGCTGCATCTGGTCCATGGCCCGCTGCGTGTAACCGCGCAGCTTGCGCCCGGTCTCGCCGATAAAGCGCTGAAAGAAGTAATCGGCCAGAAGCGGAATATCCTCGGGCCGCTTGCGCAGCGCCGGCACCACGATCTCGAGCACGTGCAGGCGGAAATAGAGATCGCGGCGGAAGCGTCCCTCGGTGACGTCCTTCTCCAGGTCGCGGTTCGTGGCGGCGATCACGCGCACGTCGACCTTCAACGACTCGCTGCCGCCGACGCGCTCGAACGGGTGCCCTTCCAGCACGCGCAGCAGCTTGGCCTGGATCGTGGGGCTCATCTCGCCGATTTCGTCGAGCATCAGCGTCCCTTTGTGCGACGCTTCGAACTTGCCGATCTTCTTCTCGACCGCGCCGGTAAAGGCGCCGCGCTCGTGGCCGAACAACTCGCTTTCCAAAATGCTCTCGGCCAAAGCCGCGCAGTTGACGCACACGAACGGGCCCTTGCGCCGCGGGCTGGAGAAGTGTACGGCCCGCGCCACCAGTTCCTTGCCCACGCCGCTTTCGCCGCGGATCAGCACCGTGGCGTTCGACGGGGCGGCGCGGGCGATCTCTTCGATAATGCGCGTGATCGCGGGGCTGGTGCCCACGATTTCGCTCTGGGCGCCCAGCCGCTCGCGCAGTTGCGTGTTCTCGTCGCGCGCCTGGTTCAGGTTTTCGGCTAGCTCCTGCCGGCGATGCAGATTTTGCAAGGCCACGGCCACGGTGTCGGCCACGGCCAGCGTGAACTCCAGATCGTCGGGATCGGGATTGCGCGACGGATTGGTCGAGTACAGATGAATCAGCCCGAAGATCGTCCGGCCGCGGCGGATCGGCGCGCAGATGACGCTGGTGGCGTGAATCTCGCCCTTGCTGTCGCGACTGCTCACGGAGCTGTCGCCCATGATGTTGCGCGCGAGCACCGCTTCGCCCTCGCGCAGTACAGTCGCGGCCAAGAACGACGACACGCGGTAGTAGGGCAACTCGGTGTCGGTGCGCGAGGCGATCACCTCGAGCGATTCGGCCGTCGGGCCGGCGCCGCGCTTCAAGAGCAAGAGTGCCCCGGCGTCGACTTGCGTTCCTTCGAACAGTCCGGCGATCGCCAGCTTGGCCATGGCTACGGCGTCGGGACTTTTTGCCAGTTCAAAGGCCAGTCGGCAGAGCTTGGCGGCCGCGCGGCCGACTTTCGAGACGCTGTTATCGTCTTCGTCGCGCGGCTCGAGGAATTTCGTCTGGCCGCGGCGATGGGTGATCGTAGTCGGCTCGTGCCCGTCGATGACGTTCACGTCTTGATGAGTTTCCAGCGCCGCATCCTCGGGCGCTATAGGCGTAGGTCGGGAGGCGCTGCCGCTATCGGGAAACGCCTTGGACAGGTCATCGACAAAGGCCAATTGCGAGCGGCCAATGTGGATGATGTCGCCCGGCGTCAGCGGATGGTCGCCGCGCACCAGCCCGTCGCCGACGATCGTGCCGTTGCGGCTGTCCAGGTCGCGGAGGGTCCAGCGTCCTTCAGACTGGAACAACTCGGCGTGGCAGCGGCTGCAGCGCTCGTCCTTGATGACGATCTGGTTCGTGGGGGCTCGTCCCACGGTCACTGTCTGCCCTGGGACGAGTCGAAAGACGTCCGTCCACTTCGAGCCTTCCCGAATCACCAGATATGCCAGCATTAACGCCTCGACGTGTCACACGAATGGTTGGCGTGGCGGCGGCCGGGTGCGACCGCGGTTTTTTGGGGGCAGATGATGTGTTTCCCCCGATGCCGGCTTGCCGGGCGTTTTTGGCCCTGGCGCGCCGGCGAAAATTGCGCCAAACATCTACCTACTACTACCTTATCGACCTGCGACGCTCCCCTGCAAGCGGTTTCCGGTGGTCCTCTGCCGGGCGGCGCGGTCGAGAATCATACGGTGTCCGTCGCCGGTCGGCAAAGAAAGTGACGAGGTGCGAGGAAAGTTGTGTATCCCCGCTGGCCCGCCGGTCTTGCCATGCGGGTGGCGTTAAGAATCGGCCAAGACTTCCAGAATTAATTGTCGCCCGAGGTGACAATCATTTGGATGTCGTCGAACGAGACCTCGCCCGTGCCACCGAGAAGGCCGAGGTTGACGATCGCTTCGCGGGCGGCCGGGGGGACCTTGAGCTTGCCAGTGACTTTCTGCCAACCGAAGCTGCCACTCCACGGCCCCAGCGTGACGGTTCCGGAGGGGGCGCGGTTTTCGTTGAGAAACATGATCGACAGCTGCGCGAGTTGATCGGGGGCAATGCCGACCGTCACGTCGCTGGCCTTCACCATGCACGAAACCTGCAACTGACGGATCTTGCGGCCATCGATGGCAAAGCCTTGCAGGGCTCGCGCGGGACGCCCCGGCTCCTTGTTGCTGAACGTGGCGATGTTCTTTCCTTCGGGAGCGTCGGACGCGGGCACGACCTCCATCTGCTTCAAGTAATACCAGCCGGTCGGCTCGCCGCTATCGGGAAGCATCTCCTCGAAGCTGGGGTTGGTCAGCGTCGGGTGCAGCGGATCGGCTTTGACCTCGCGCGTCGAAGCGGCTTTGCCGGTCATGGGCACGAACAGCGTCGGCCGCAGGGCCTCGCTCGTGATCTCGCCATTCTCTTTCTTGAGCAAGTGAAACACTTGCTGATACGGCTCGCCGGTGGGCACGATGATCCGGCCCCCTTCTTTCAACTGATCGATGATCGGCTGCGGCACCTTTTCGGGCGAGCAAGTGAAGATGATCTTGTCGAACGGCGCCTTTTCGGGCCAACCTTGAAAACCGTCGCCGATTTTCGTGAAGATGTTGTCGTACTTCAGCTTCTTCAGTGTTTTTTCCGCGCGCTTGCCGAGTTTGTCGACGATCTCGATCGTATAAACCTCTTTGACCAAGGGGCTGAGGACCGCGGCCTGGTAGCCGCTGCCGGTGCCAATTTCGAGCACGATGTCCTTGGGCTGCGGATCGAGTTGTTCCGTCATGTAGGCCACCAACAAGGGCGGCGTCAGCGTCTGATGCTCGCCCAGCGGCAGCGACATATCGAGATAGGCCTTGTCGAAGAGCTTCGCGGGGGCAAATTCGTGCCGCGGCGTATTGCGCATCGCCTGGAGGACGCGCGTGTTCGTGATGCCGCCGCCGATCAGGTCCTCGGTGACCATGCGCTGACGCGATAGCTCGATCCCTTCCGGCGAACGATCCACGGCGGTCGCGGGCGCCAAACCGCACACTGTCGTTACGGCGAGAGCAGCCAACAAGCAAAGGCAGGAAATCCGGACGTTCATGGATTTGATCCTGATTGCAGCAAAGGGTCGTTACGCTTTAGTAGCCGGGGCGCGCGATAAATTTCCTCTTGCGACCTCGTTCGGCTGCCAACTTCCAGGATAATTTGGGACGATCCTGGGGCGCGCGATAAATCGAGCCGGTGGCGTGAAAGTGAACGAAAGTTGACTTCGCAAGCCGTTAAAATCGGTACCGGGCCGCCATTCCAGGCAGGTCCGGGGTATCACCTTATTGGTCGACGCGTCGATAGGCGCCCCAGTTTTGCCGGGCGAGTGTCGCCAGGAACTGCTCGAAACCCCCGCCTTGTGGGCCGATGCCGATCGTGTAAATCGACATTCGTTTCAGACGGTTGCCGCGGGTGATCAGCGCCACGATGTCGGCCGGATTATTGATGTTGCCTCCTTGAGGCACACCGTCAGTCAAGAAAAAAATCGCCTCGGCGTCGAATTGCAGGCCGGCCTCCAGCGCATCGTACGAGGCCGTGTTGGTGCCCGTCTCGAGCGTGGCGACCCAGTGCGCGGCGGTTTCCTTGACGGCGGCATTGGCCGGCATCAACTGCTTCCGCCAGGCATAGACCTCGCCGTTAAAGGCCAGCACGCTGAACTGCGCGTCTTCGGTGAGTCCATCGATGGCTTGCAAAAGCTCTCGCTTGGCGGCGTTCAGACGTCCGCCCTGCACCATGCTCCCCGAGGTGTCGATGATGAAGACCATTTTTTGGGCATGGATCGACAGTCCGTAGAACTTCGACTCGCGCCCCAGTCGGCTCATCGAGACGCTGGTTCCGTCCTTGCGCGGGGCGCCGGCCATCTGGAATTCTTTCTTGTTGGCCTTCCACCACTCGCGCCACGCCGCGACCTCCAGGCCAAAATCCTCGCCCGTCACCGCGATCAGGTGCTTGACGATTTCGGCGCGAATTTCTCCCTGCACTCTTTCCATGAGGGTCACGAGCTCGCCGACCGCTTCGGGCGCGCCGATTTTCATGAGTGCCTCGGCGATCGCCCGACGCAGGCCGAATTCGGCGGCGAAAACCCGCAATTTCGTGAGCTTGGCGAGCGGGCTGACATCTTCGACCTGGCCATGTTCGCCGAGTTCGTCGGCGAACGTCTGCACGAAAAGCAGGCCCTCGTGCGAGCTGGTCTGCTTCTCCAGATAGGTGCCGACCTCGCGCTCGACGTCCGGTGACTTCGAAGCCAACAAGACGGCCAACAACTGAAACGTCGTCGGGTTCACGTCGGCGCGCCGCCCGTCCTTCTTCACCACCTGAAGCAGGTAGCGGGCAATATCGAGATCGTCGTTGAAGTCGAGAAGCTGATGATAGGCGGCATCGCGGACCGAGGGCTCGTCGTCCTGGAGTCCGACGGTGACCAGCAGCCTGGCCGCCTCGACGCCGCGATAAACGTTCAACTGGCGCACCGCCGCGATCCGCTCAGGAACTTGCTTGCTGCGCAGTCGGCCCTGGATTTCGCGCTTGGCGGCGCGGAATTCATCCTTCGCCGCGTCCTCGGCCGTTTTCGTAACCGCCTTGGCGACGGCGACCTTCTTGCCCGTTCGGGCCTGGTCGTCCGCGCGGACGAAGCCTGTCGTGTCGGCTGCCAGGGTCAGCAGCGTGAGTGCCACGAGAGCGGCTGGTATCCGCACAGACATCAAAGCCTTTCGCCGCGTCGAGATGCGCCACACTTTCGCGTTCGTCTCCCGCTAACCGCGAAGAGCCGAAATCTGCCGTCCATTCTCAGCACGGCTGGGTACGGGGTCAACGCTGCTGTTGGGGGTACGGGCGAAGGCATTCTCGCCGGCTGGCTAGCGGCGAATTACCACCTGGGGGAACGTTGCCAATGGCCTGTGGAGCGTAAAAAACCCCTTGCAGCCATCTGTAGTTTGTTACCCGAGATATGGCATTCCTCGGGGGTTGTAAGTACGCTCGGTATTAGGGATTTCGTGCCCGCCCCGGGAACATGCACGGCATGGCCGGCCGCGGTCTGTACCCGCCCCGGAATCCAGGCAGCGCAAAGGCCGCAGCGAACGTTCAGAGAAGACCCCAAGTTACGAGAGGAAAGTAATCATGCGCCGGACGTCAATGCCAGCTCTCGGAAATGTCGCGCGGGCTTGCGTGCCGATCGTCGTTTGTGCCGTTCTGTTCTGGGCCAGTGCGAGCCGCGCTCAGCAAGGTCTGGTCACCGGCTTCGGCGGTTTCGTCGGCGCGGTCGGCGGTGTATCGATCGATACCAATGGCGTCTTGGCCAATGCCCAGCGCGACAACCTTAACAAGCTGCGCGATCTGCGGGCCAAAGCCTTGGGCGAGGTGCCGGGCGACCTGGCCGTGCCAACCGAGATGCGAAAGATATCTCTGCGCGGCCTGATGGGCGTGATCGAAGAGTGCCGCGTGAATAATCGTCCGCTGCCGGATGAAGTGAACTTCCTGGCCGGTCTGCAGCGGCTGCATTACGTGTTTGTGTACCCCGAGCAGAATGACATTGTGCTGGTCGGCTTCGGCGAAGGGTGGAAGATCAGCGATTCGGGCGAAGTCGTTGGCGCGAACACAGGTCGCGCCGTGCTCCTGCTTGATGATCTTCTGGTGGCCCTGCGCTCGGCCATGCAGGCCGCGCAAGGAGGAATTAGCTGCTCGATCGATCCCACGGCCGAAGGGCTGCGCCGCTATCAAGAGGCGATGAAGTATCAGCAGACGATTGGCCCGGATCCGCAAGCCACGATCCGCGGCATCGAGCAAGAGCTGGGCCCACAGACGATCACGCTGACCGGGGTGCCGCCGACGAGCCATTTTGCCCGCGTGCTGGTGGCGGCCGATTACCGGATGAAGCGGCTGGCGATGAATTTCGATCCGCCGCCGATCTCGGGCTTGCCCAGCTATTTGCAGATGGTGCGGCCGGGCCAGAAGGGCTCGGCCATGCCGCGCTGGTGGCTGGCCACGAATTACGAGCCGCTGTTGACCGACGCCGACGGTCTGGCCTGGGAATTGCGCGGGCCGGGCGTGAAGGCCATGACCGAAGAAGACTTTTTGCTGGAAAACGGCAACATCGTACACTCCGGCAAGGCCAGCCCCACGGCACAGAAGTGGGCCAACAACATGACGGCCAAGTACGACGAGCTGTCGAAGCGCGATGCGATCTTCGGTCAGTTGCGCAACTGCATGGACATGGCGATCGTCGCGGCCCTGTTGTTCAAGGAGAACTTGCCCGGCAAGGCGAATTTGGACCTGGCGCCGCTTACCGGTGAAAACGGCCTCCCGGTCGCCGCGTTTGCCGCGCCGAAGCAAGTCGACACGCAAGCCAGCTTCATCAAGAAGGGGGATAACTGGATCATCAGCGCCTCGGGCGGCGTATTGATCCACTCCTGGGGCGAGGCCGATCGCAAGGAACAAAGCGCGAAACTCGACCCGATCCGCGCGAAGGCCGCGCGTGCTTCGTCGGGCAATGCGGCCGCCGGCGACAAGGCGACCACGGGCCAGCACGGCAGCTGGTGGTGGAACTAAAGAGAATGCAAAAGTAAGAATGCAAAATGATGAATGGGAGGAATTCGGGGCTCTGCCCACTCATCATTCATCATTTCATTCGGCATTTCTCTCTGCCGCGTGGTGCAATTTCTTCAAACCGTCATGGCGGCAGTGTCCGTCGGGCAAGCTGCTCGGCCGTTTTGGCCAGCCATGATTCACTCGGGGGCGCGTAAGGGCGGAATTTTTCCAGCCGGCCTTCGTCTTCGCGGTGCAACAGCGCCCGGTGCTTACCCAACAGGCTGGCGGCCGGCGTGTCCATGAGCAGGCTGGAATCGGTGGGGCTCATTTGCAAGAGCACCCGCGTATCGAATTCCTTCAGCCCTTGCCGATCGAGCATCCGCTGGAAGTTCGTCAGCGAGTCGCACCAGACGATCACGTGGACGCCCACGGCCGCCCCGTCGCGCAGAATGTCGGCGAACTGCTGATCCGGCCGGCGCGGCGTTTCTTCACTGCTCCGCGAGAAGCTGAATTCCTCCTCCTGCCGGCGCAGCTCGCGAAGCCGCGGCAGGTCGAAGACGAAGAGAAATCTCGGGCTCTCGTCGCCCGCCGAGGTGTGGCGGCGCTCGATCTCGGCTGCCAATTCCGCCATTACGCTGGCGGTATCGTTCGGCGAGGCCAGTCGCACCCGGCCCGGCAGCAATCGCGATAACTGGACCAGGCGCGGCATATAGTCGCGGTCCGCCAACCCGCCGTTGAGAATCGTGACCGTCGGCCCCGACTCACCATTGCCATTGGCAGGCAACTGGGCGGCAGTCACCTGGGCGGCAGGCACCTGGGCGGCCAGGCTGAGCACGGAGCTGATCAACATGCCGGCTGCTGCTTCGTCGTTCTGACCCAGCAAGAGTAGGTTCGAGCCACCACGGCGCGTGAACGTCGTGCTCGTCGCTTCTTGAATCGCCAAGGGCTCGCCGAGCCAGACACGCGGCGCGGATGTCGCACTGATGGGCAAGCCGTCGGGGACGCCCGCGGAAGCACTGGTGGGCAAGCCACCAGTGGCACCAGACACCTTCGGAGGGTGGGCGGCAGCAAAGAGCGCGGCCAGCGTGTCGCTTTGCTCGACGTCGGCCGGGCGGGTTCCCTCGAAAACGATCTGATGCCGCCGCGCGCTCGCGGGGCGCTGCGCGTTGAGCCGCGTGATCTCGTCGAGGAACACGTCGCGGCGCTCGTCCGGCAGCCAGACGACCTGAAACGGGTGATTTCCTTCCACCAGCCCGTTGGCGTCGTTGTAGATCGCTTCGCCGGGGCGCGAAAGGAGCCGGGCGGCCGAGTTTTCTTCGCTGAGGATCAAATGTGCGTCGGCTTCGCTGCACTGCAACGCAATCCGCACGGCCATTTGACCGAGCGTCGTACGGGCCAGCGAATAAGCCCCGCCCAGCGTTTGCGACCCCAGGTGTACGTGAATGCCAAAAGCACGGCCCTGCCGCACCAGGCGGTCCAAGAGCAGCGACGCCTCTTGCGCCACCTTGTCGTCTTCGACGAAGAACTCCTGGAATTCGTCGACGATGAACAGGATGCGCGGCAGGCTTTCGCCGGCGTCGCGGAAGCCTGCGATATCCTGCACGCCGGCCTGTCGAAACCGCTCGCCGCGTTGTTTCATTTCGGCGTCGAGCCTTTGCATCACGCTGAGGCCGAACTCCCGCTCGCTCTCGATAGCGATCACGCGGGCGTGCGGCAGCGCGTGCGTGACGTAGGTTTTGAACTCGACCCCTTTCTTGAAATCGATCAGATACAGCTCAATTTCGTCAGGGCTGTAACGCAGCGCGGCGTTCGTGATCAGGGCGTGCAACAGCGTCGACTTGCCCGAACCGGTTTTGCCGGCGATGAGCACGTGCTGCGAAGTCCCTTGCCCGAGCCGCAGATGTTGCAGGCGCGTGGCGCCGGCCCGGCCCAAGGGAACGTCGATGCCGCGGCGGCTGTCCGATTTCCAGTACGCATCGTCCGCCGGCGCGATGGCTTCGAACGGCACTTCCACGCGCTTGGCCGTGTGCGCGGCGGCGCCGACGGTGTTCAGCACGCGCTTGCATTCTTCGGTGGGCGGGTTTTCGACGGTCAGGGGTAAGTCCTTGAAAGCCGGCTCCTGCCACGACAGCTCGCCGCCCGAGATGTTGAACACGGTGGCGTGCTTTTGCAGGTCGGCCAGGCTGATGCCCGGCAGCGGCGGCTGCTTGGAATCGACACTGATCAAGACCTGCACGCCGCAGCGCGGGCCGCTGGAGGCGATGCTCAACAGGCGGCGGGCCGCGGCCTCGGTGAAGCCGGCCGGAAAGTTGGCCACGACCAGCACGCGAAACGCCTCGGCCACTTCGCCCGCGGCTTCGTTGTAGGCCTCGATCGTGGGAAATTCGTTGCGCAGATATTTCTGGATGACCGTCTCGATATGCTCGGTCAAGTCGGCCAGCCGCTGCTCGATCTGCACCGGCTCGGTCCAGATGCGATGGCTGACAAGCGCCTCGTCGTGATCGGCCAGGTGCATGAAGGAAGCAAAATTCTGGCCCAGCCCGACCGGGTCGACGATCGTCAATCGCACTTTGCCTGGCGGCACCGCGGTGAGCAATCGCAACAACACCAGTTGAAACAGCCCGATCGCGAGTTGGCGCCCCTCGCCGTGCGTCTTGATGAAAATCGACGAACCGCCGGGAAAATCCAATAGCGCCGGCAGCCGAAACCGCAAGTCGCGTCCGTCCGCATCCGGCGATTGCGCGCGCGAACGCAGATCCAGGTCGAGCTCGCCAAAACGGATCGCCTTCGGAACGTTATGCGGCGGATGCCACGCGCCGGAGGTGACGAAGCTCCAATCGGGACAGGTTTCGTCGATTTCCTGGTTGATCGCGGCCAACTCAGCCTGTACGGCCGCGTAGCCAGTCTGCCAGGCAAGCGCGGCGGCGGTGCGGGCCCGTTCGTACTCGGCCTGGTTCGCAGCTAGCTGCCGCTCCTTGGTGGCTTGTGCCGCGGTGAGCGCCTGTTCGTAGCGCTGACGGGCGTCGGCCTTGAGCTGCGCTTCGATCTCTTGCGATTTGGCAAGCGCTTCGTCGAGCTTGCGTTGCAGGACCACCAACTGTTGATCCGCGTCGGCCGTGAGCTTGGGCAGATCGCTTTCGCGCCGCTTGCGGCAGGCCACGAGCATCGGCGTGTGCTCTTCGGCGGCGCGGGCGTATTCCGCGTCGCGCTGGCGGCGAATCTCACTGCGTTTACGCTTGTAGGCCTTGGCCGACTTGTCGAGGTACCGCCGGGCTGACGTCTCGGCCTGCCGCACCGCCGCCAACAGTGGGCGGAAGCGCGCCGCGGCTTGCCGGCGAGCCAGCCCGCGCAGCCAGATCGTCAGTCCGACGCCCAAACCCGCCGCGAACAGCGCGGTGGCCGCCACGGTCGCTGTCAGATTTCCGCCCGTCAACCAGGCGACGAGTGGCGCCACGAGCGCGGCCGTCGCCAAAAAGACCCAGGCCGCATTCGCGCCGCGCACGGCGTCCGGCAGACGCAGCGCACGCAACGCCTGCAACTCGGTCTTGGCGATCTCGAGGGCCTGATTCAATCGCTCGCCATGATCACCGTTCTCGTCGTCGTCCGGCGGCGCAACTACGGTCTGATCGACGATCGCGCGATGGCCCCAGCGTTCCAATTCCGCGATGCAATCACTCTCGATCGCCCGAGCGGTGCGCAGCCGGCTGCGCAGCTGCTGCTGCAATTCGGCCATGTGCTCGGACATGCGCTTGCGCGCCGCCTCGAACACGGTGCGCGCCAGCCAGCGCGCTTCGTCGACCGCCTTGTGGGCCGTGCGCTCGGCGCGGTTGATCTCATTGACCAGGCGCTGCACGGCATCCTGGGTGGCGTCCTCGATCTGCCGCGATTGAGCCTTCCATTGGGCGACATGGCCTTCGCGTTTGGCGCGTTCGCCTCTTTCCGCCGAGCCGGCTTCGCTGTGGAATTGCGCCGTGATATCAGCCGCTGCCCGCTGAAAGTCGGAGCTGACGCGCGATTCTCCCTGGCGGAAAGCCTCGTCGGCGGCGCGCTGCGCTTCGAGGCGCTGGTCCACCAGCGCCACCAGCTGCTCCAGAACGTGCTTTTCACGCTCGACAACGCGCATCAGGCTGCAACGGGTGAAAGGAAACGTGTGGTGGTTGAGGAATTTTGGAAGGACACGCTCGAAATCGCCGCGACCTTGCCGCGGCCGGCTCGGCATCGCTCCTGGACGTCGCTTATTTGCACTCGTGGTCGACACGCGTCAGCAACTCGGCCAAACGCTCGATCGCGCGGACCGCGCTAACCAACTTAGGCTCAAAGGGCTCCAGATGCCGGCGCTCGAAGTCGCGCATCACCTGGTCGTTCCACTGCGTCTGCGTCTGTTCCCAACGCAGCCGCAGCGTGCGCGACGCGTGCAATAGCCGGGCTTTGTTGTCATCGAATATCAAGGGTGCTCTTCCCTCTCAATATTGCCTGATGCGTCGATGGATTCCGCCGCCGGAGCGGCGCGATTTTCGTTCGATTCTTCCGCAGGCGGTGACACGGACGATGTCGACGGCCCCGGTGAGCGCGATTCTGCCGGCGGACTCATTGGCTCCGGTGGCGCTTCGAGCACGCTGCCCGAAGGGGGCGCGATGCTCAGATACTCCTCGAGCCGTCGCACCGACGCGTCGAGAAAGCCCATCGCCACCGGAGTATCGCCCGACAGGGCACTGTCGAGCGGCTGGACTTTCATGCGGTATTCCACCACGGCCTGGCGGACGACGGGAATCCAGCGCCGCACGACGGCCAGCTTGTCCTCGGCCTCGCGCAAGCGCTTCTTGGCGGCATCGAGAACTTTCTTTTCTTGATAACAACTGGGGGTGCGGTGCGGGTCGATCGTGGCCGACAGGCAGCGGTGCAGGTCGGCCTTGGCATCGGCCACGTGTTGTTCGCGATTGCGAATCTCGGCCCGCCAGAACTTCATCATGTCGATCTCGAGCCATTCGACAAAATCCTGGATCTCGGCTTGAATCGACGCCAGCGCCTGTTCGGCCTCATTCTGAAACAGAGAAAGCGCCGCGCGAAACGCCGCCAGCGCCTCGATCGATTTGACGTGTGCGCCCGGGCGCATAAGCGACTCAACGTTGCCGCAGGTATTCTTCCGCGCGATCCGCCTTGCGCAACAAGAACGGCACGTGGGCGTCGGCCGCCTCGATGAACTTCGACAGGGCCAGCATGGTCTGCTCGAACTCCTCGTTGAACTTCTGCTGTTCCTTGTCGCGCCAGGTCTGGCCGAGATTCTTCAACTGCCCGTGCAGTGTCATCAACTGGTTCTGCAGGTCGCTGTTGAACCGTTTCAGATTGTGGGCAAAACGACGCAACTGCTCGGGATCGACGATGGCTTGCGACATGGCGCACGCTATGGTTAAGTGAGCACTGGCAAAACGGGCGGCACGCCGGGCTCGCCGCGGCCTCGGTGAGACCGGGGCGCTGGGAAACCGCGTCTGGCCGCTTGCCGAACTTGGAAGAGAAAGGAAATGCCCAACAGGCGCAAACGGGTAGCCACGAAAAGGCCCCCGGGTGGTGACCCTGTTCCCTGCCGACCACCTAACCTGAAGTTTAGGCCGTAGGCCTCGGCATGTAAATCGGAAGTGTACTTGCAGTCTCTTTATAAATCGGACAATTCTGCCGAGGGAGCGTAAGATGCGCATCGGAATCGCGTCGGATCATGGCGGCTTCGAGCTGAAACAATTGCTTGCCGACTCGCTGCGCAAAAGCGGATTTGACCTTGTTGATTTTGGCGCCGAGGTCTTGAACACCGCCGATGATTATCCCGATTACGTGATCCCGCTGGCCAAAGCGGTCGCTGCCGGCGACATCGAGCGCGGTATCGCCGTATGCGGTAGCGGTGTGGGCGCTTCGATCGCCGCCAACAAAGTACACGGCGCCCGCGCGGCTTTGGTTCACGACGGGTTCTCAGCCCACCAAGGGGTCGAAGACGACAACATGAACATCCTCTGCCTGGGCGGCCGGGTCATCGGGCCGCTTCTGGCGGAGGAATTCGTGCGCACGTTCCTGGCGGCGAAGTTTTCCGGCGCCGAAAGGCACCAGCGGCGCTTGGGTAAAGTGGCGGCGCTCGAGCGTGTCGACTGAGTTCTCGTTCGTCGCGCACGGCGTGCATGATTCGCGCCGCCTTGCGCCAGCGTTCTTCCGAAGCACCCGCCGAACGGATGGCGGATTACGAGCGGAGCCGAGATATGAGGCTTTCGACTTCTCGACTGCTATGGGCCAGCTTGCTCATCGTCGGCAGATTGACTTCCGTTCAAGGAGCCGATGACGGGATCGACCTGCGTAGCAACGTCATCTACAGCCAGAACAGACATTGCTCTTTCGACCTGGCCGTACCGCAATCGCCGAACGGTTTGCGCCCCGGCGTGGTCGTGATCCATGGTGGGGGCTGGGTCGAGGGAGACAAAGCCAGCTTCGCCACGGCCGAGCACGGCACACCGGGCAATATCGTCGAGTTCGCGGAACTGGGATTTGTCGCTGCCGCGATCAATTACCGGCTCTCGGGCGATGCCCCTTTTCCTGCCGCCTTGGACGATTGTCGCGATGCGATCCGTTTTTTACGCGCGCATGCGAGGGAATACCGCCTCGATCCGACACGAATTGGCGTGTACGGCAATTCGGCAGGCGGGCATTTGGCGCTCCTTTTGGCGCTCATGGATGACCCTGCCGAGGCCAAATCGAATGACAATCGAAAGCCGTCGAGCCGAGTGCAGGCCGCTGCCAGCGACAGTGGCCCCGTCGACCTCGTGCGTCAGTTCGAAGAGAACCGGCTGCGCGAGGTGGTCACTAAATTCATGGGCGGCTCGCCCGAAGGAGAACGGCTATCGTCGTACCGGCGCGCCTCTCCGATCAGCTACGTGGCGCACCGGAAGGAGCCGGCTCCGCCGCTACTGCTCATTTACGGCGAGACGGACGAGCAAGTCGACGTGCGAACGGCCGACCTCCTGGTAGGAGCGCTGGCCAAGGCGGGGCAAAAGGACATCACGTATATCCGACTGGCAAACGTCGGGCATTGCCCGCATTCGATGCTGCACGTTCCGTACACCAAAACGATCGTCAACGAGTTTTTCACGCGCACCCTGCGGCAACAGTAAGCGGCGCTTGGTAGCGATGGTTCAAGGAGGAAAGATCGTGAGAGTAAACAGGCTGGCGCTGGGTCATCCCTGGAAACTCGCCGGCCACATGCTCGTGCACGCGTCGCTCTTGATCCCGCTAGGATTGGCGACGTTGGGCGCGGGAATGGCCATCTATCACTGGGTCGAAGGCCTTGCCTGGTCCGACGCGTTTCTCAATGCGGCCATGCTCCTGGGCGGCATGGGGCCCGTCGACCCCTTACACACCCAGGCGGGCAAGTGGCTGGCCGGCCTGTACGCGATTTTTGCGGGCGTGGTGTTTCTCGTGTTGGCTGGTGTGATGCTCGCGCCCGTCTTGCATCACGTGCTGGCGCGCTTTCATCTTGACGAGACCGACGATTCTCCGAAGTGACCGGGGAGTTCGACGATCATTTCCGTGCCACCCCCTGCGGCTTCGGCAACGCGAATCGTGCCGCCGTGGCCGGTGACAATGCCATAAGCGAGGCTCAGCCCGAGGCCAGTACCGCCCTGCTCATGGCGCGTGGTGTAGAAGGGATCGAAGATGCGGCCGCGCTGTTCGAGCGGTATGCCGCGACCGTTGTCTTTTACAGTAACGCGCACGCCGGCACCGACGTGTTCGCTGCGAATGCGCACGTGGGGCGAATCTTCGGCGGCCTCCACACCGTTGCAGATCAAGTTCACGAACACCTGTTCCAGTTCGACGGGATTAAGCTTCACTTTCGGCAAGGACGGCGCCAACTCGACCTCGACGACGCCGCCACGACGGGCCACGTAGGTCTGCGTCAGCTCGATCGCGTGCTGCACGACCGAATTGATATCGTCGGGCCACCGCGCGGCCGCGTCCTGGCGGGCGAATCGCAGGATGTTCTTGACGATGCGGCCGCAGCGCTTCGTATTGTCGACAATATCTCGCAGCAAAGACCTCAGGGCGTCATTCCGGCTGTCCGGATCGGCCATCCGCAGCGCTTGTTCGGCCGATAACAGTATCATGCCGATGGGGTTGTTGATCTCGTGCGCGATGCCGGCCGCCAAGGTGCCCACCGAGGACAGTCGTTCGGCATGGCGCAGCTGTTCGCGCGAAGCATCGAGCTGACGCGTTCGGTCTTCGACAAGTCGTTCGAGATGGTCGCGGTGTTGCTCCAATTCGGCGGCAGCCGCCAGCCAGCGCGTTTGCAGTCGCTGCCGCGTAACCTGCACTGCGGCGCCGAGTGCCGTCGCCCACACGAGCGAGAAGCCGAAGTGCAACCATTCGTCGCCGGCGGGGTTCGTAAAAGCAATCGCCAACCACCCGGCCCAAGCGACGGCGACGATGACGGCGGACCAGGCAAGCGAGAGCGATATAAGGCCCGTCCCGGCGATCAGAATGGCCACGTTCATCGTGTCGCGCGGATTCTGCGCCACGTACAACTGCCCGAAACAGCGCACAAGCGCCAATGCGGCAATCACGAGCAGCATCGGATAAACCAGATGATCTGGCACACGATACCGGCCCACCAGCCAGCGCAGACCGAAGGCGATCGCGGCCGAAGCGGTTTCTAGCGCCAACAGCCAAGGCGCCCAGACGCCGAAGCCCAATGAAACCGAACACACAGCAAGAATGACGAAAACGATGCCCATGGCCGTCGTCAGCGGCCGCAAGCTGTCGCGGACCGACGCCGTCATCGCCGCCTGCAATTGCTCACGGCTCATCGAGGACGGTGGACGGAGAGCCATGAAGGCGCTTTCGGCGGAACGATTCTTGACACGAGGCGACGAGGCGCTCGCCATCGCCGGGGGCAAAAACTCGGCAACGTGCTTGGCAGGAAGGGGGCCTACGGTTGCCGACGGTTTTTTGACCCTGCGAGTGGATGATACGCAGAGCCGCCTGAAAACATACCGAACAGGTGGATTTTCCACCAGCATGTTACATCAGCACTTACGACGGGCCGGTGGTACGGTCATCGCGAGCTCCGACGCGCGGCGCCTTCGGCCGCGGCCAACATCGCCGCCAGAGGCTCGGGATCGGCCAGGCGATGATCCCGGCCAATTTCCACGAGCGCTTCAGCCGGCAGGTTGCTGCGGGCGATCAGCTCTTCGCTGTCGGCGAAAGGGATCACTTCGTCGGCGCGGCTGTGCAGAATCACCGTGCCAGGCTTTACGCTTCGTGCATCGCCCCAGCGCTTCCAGGCCGGGCACAATAGCACGAGCGGCACCGTGGCCGCACGCACGTTCATGGCCACGGCACCGCCGCGGCTCGACCCGACGATCACTTGCGGACGTTCTCGGTCGCACGCATCTTGCGCGATGCGCACCGCCTCGGCGAAATCCTCATCGGGTAGCACCGGGTTGATGATTTCGTGCCCGTGCTCCGCCAGGTACGAGGGCTTTAGCCCACCCGGCCTCGACTGCCAGCCATGAAGGAACAGGATTTTCATCGAAGCCGAGGTTTTTATCGCGTGAATGTCAGGCCCGGATCGTTCGGAGCCCCGCCGGCGAGCTTGAATTTTAGCTTGTCGCCTGGCGCCATGGCGACCTGGCCCACCAACGTGTTCTGGTCGCTGGCGGCGAGGATGAGGAAGTTGTTGGCCAGGGTGTAAGTGCCCTGCAGGGTCTGATCCTTGCCGTCCTGGTTGAACTTCCAGGTGAATTTGCTGTCCTTGGTCAGGTGCAGCTCAAAAGCCGAGCCATCATCGCGCGACGACTTCCAATCGCCGATGACCTGGCTCGCATCAACCGGCGCGGCCGGCGGCGCGCTGGTCGCCGGCGTGGCCAACGACGGACCGGGCGTGTCGTCTCCCGGAGTCTTTTTCAAACCCTTCAGCAATTGGGCGGCGAGTTGATCCTTGGGTTGCAATTCGATCACGGCTTCCAACTCGGTCGCGGCCTCGGCGTCGTGCCCTTCGAGCAGATAATGGTACGCCAGCAGGAAGCGGGCATGCGGCGCTTGCGGGTTGTCATTGCAATAGCCCTCCAGCGCGCGCAGCTGTTGTGTGTAGGCGTCGGCGTTGGGATAAAGCCCACTGACGGTGGTCCAATCCCAGCCTGGGCCGATCGACAGCACCGCGTAGACGGCGGCCGCGGCTTGTTGATAGTCCTTCGTGGCAAAGAGGCACAGAGCGCGGAACTCGTGCATCAGCGTGTCGTTGGGCACAAGCGCCACGGCGCGATTCGTTTCGGCGAGCGCCAACTGATAGTCGCCACGCGCGAACAGCGTGCGCGCCTTGTCGAACGAGGCCATGGCTTGTGTCTGCGCACTGGTCAAGGCGGGCACGGGCGCCGCGCTCGCCGGCGCTGTGCTGCCGGGCGGCCGCGCAGCGGGGGGCGCCGAGACGCCATCCGGCAAGGCCGGCGTCGGTGGATTGTCAGGATCGCCTTGAGCCGGATACGCGGCACCCGGCGCACCGTATGGCGCCCCTTGCACGGGATACGCACTGGCCGGAGGAGCGACGACGAGCGGCTGACCGTAGTTGATGTACGTGACGCTGTTGACCGGCGGGACCCAGTACGGATTGTAGTAGGGGTAATAACCCCAACCCCATGGCGAGCCGAAGCTCAGGCCGAGGGCCAGCCCACCGCCCAGTCCCAAGCCGAAACCCAGTCCCCAACCCCAACCCCATCCGCCACCCCAATACCAACCGGCGGGACGAAAACCCCACGGGTGCGCCCAATGACCGCCCCAGTCGCCGTGGTACCAACCGCCGTGATAGGCCGGGCGATGCCCGTACGCAAAGTTATGCGGCGCGCCATGCGGTCCGCCGTGTCCGGCGCTCACGGCGTGATAGCCGGGCGCGCTCGGGCCTCGACCGCCTCCGCTCGAAAATCCGCCGTTGCCACCGCTGCGGCCGCCGCCACCTCCACTGCCCGAAAAACCACCGCCTCCGGGTGCGCCGCCTCGTCCGCCCGAGAATCCACCGCCGCTCATGCCGCGGCCACCACCACCCCATCCTCCGCCGCCGCGACCACCGCCGCCACCGTGACCATGTTGGGCAAGTGCCGCGTGCGGGGCGAAAAGAATCGTCGCGATCACGACATGAGCGATAACGGTTTTCATAAGAGGCCTTCCTTGGCGGCACGGAGGGAAATCGTAGGTGGCTCGATCGAACATGTTGAATAGAGCGACTGAAGCATGCTTATCCGCCTGCGGCGGAAAAACATGGCACACCTCTATTCATTTCAGCGTTGCTAGTTCGATCGTGGCTATCGCGGTGCAGAAAAATCGGCAGGCAGCGGGGCGGATTGTAGCCGAGCTTGCGCGGGCGGGTCTACGCGACTCTCGCGCCAGCACTGCTGGCACGCAGCGCTCGGTTAAGCAGAGCCTTGGAGCATGCTCATCCGCCGCCGGCGGAAAAGCATGGCACACACGTTCCTTGTTTCAGACGAACGTCCCGCTCTCTTTCGCTTAGAAACTGAGGCCCGTTTTCAGGCCCACGGTCAAGAGTACCGACGACGGTTGCACCAGGTCGCGCTCTTCGCCCGATTGACGCCATGTGAAGACTTCGGCGTAGCCGGCCAGAAACAGCCAATCGCCGCGCAGGCCCAACTCAAGCTGCGCCGTCACGCCGGGCCCGGGAAACAGCGTCGCCTCGTGCAGTGTCAGATGCTCGTAGGTGACGGCAACCAGACCCACGCGACCGCGGCCGTAGAACTCGACATCGGCCGATTCATTATGTCGCGACTCGATGCCTAGATAGGGGTAAGTGGTCCACCACGTTTCCTGGTACCCCTGGATAAAGTTGCCGAAGTCGTCGGTGAAGTCGGGCAGATTGCGCACCCACGCCCGCGTGCCAATGCCGATGAAAAAGTTGATCGGCGGTGGCCAGTCAGGCTGAAACAGATAATCGTATTCGGCGCGCACGCCCAGGATGTCGGTTTGCGAGGCGATCGGCTCGGTCGTGCCGTCGTTGAACTGCAGCGACGAAGTGTAATGGACCTGGCTGCCGAATAACTCGGCCCGAAAGCGCTCGGCCCCCACGCGTCGCTGGTAGCCCAAGGTGAAGAGCGGGCCGTTCTCGGTGACGAAATTGGCGCCGCCGATCGTCTCGCTCCAGTGATACCAATCGACGCGCGTGTACCAGGTCGATTCCACCGTGCGCGGCGCAAGAACGAAGCTGGGTGCGATCACATTCGCCGTCGGCGGCGGTAGCGCAGGTGTCGCGGGCGGCGGCTGCCAACTGTTGGCCGTGTAGACGGCCTCGGCCGGCGTGACTGGTTGCCGCGGCAGTTTGGCAGCCGAAGGCTGCGGCGGCCATGCGGCGATATCCGCCGAGGGGGGTGGTGGCGAGAGGACTGGCCCGGCCAGCACAGAATCGCGCAATGACGATGTTGGTGCCGGTACTTGTGCAGGCGGTGGGGGGGGCGACGATGCCGTCGTACCATCGTCGGCGCGCACAATCGCACGTGCATAAAAGAAAGCCACAATCGCGATGGCGAGGCGGAGGCGATGCATGGCGAAATCGGCTGAGAGGTCCGCCTCCGCGCGAACAAGGCGGCGGCGTCGTTTCTGGCGCGAAAAACTACCGGCATAGCGCAACGGCCGCAACGTCAATCACCGCAGCGTGGAAGTTCGCGCAACTTAGGCAGCACGCCACGCTCGGGACGCGACAAGATGCTGGCGTCCGAATGACGATTCTGCAAGGTGCCGGGCCACCGCAATCAGCGAATCAACAGTGCCGCCGAGGCGGCCACGCAGCAAACGAATCGGCGCTCCACGCCCGCCGGTTAGTTACTTACCGTTCGAGGCGGGGGCGGCCAACAGCTTGTCGAAGAGAAAATCGTTGGCACTGGCGTACTTCTCCGACTTCGAAACGCCGTCGATCAGCAAATGGCACTCTTGCCCGGCGGCGTCGGCCTTTTCCTTCATCTTTATGCCATAGACCGGGTGATGGATGCCGTGGCCGGCGTCTTGCGAGGGAAGCGTCATGTTGTTGCCGTATGTCATCAACAGCGGCGGGTCGCGGCCGTCTAAGTGATTGATCGGCGAAAACTCGTGGTACGTCTCTTTATGTTTTTCGTAGTTCGCTAGCGCCGCGGCCATGTCGGGCTCGCCGACGGCCATCCAGATCATGCGGTGCTTGAGGACGTTCGGCCCGAGCCAGGCTTCGATGACGGGGGGATCGATCGACGTCTGGCCGGCGTTGACGGCCGCGGCCGCGACGCGCGTCGATTCGCGTTCGACCGGATCGGCCGATTGCGGTTTGGCCAGGTCGTCGTGCAGCAAGATCCACATCGACGTGCAGGCACCGGCGCTCGTGCCATTCAAAGCGATGCGCGGCTTGTCGATATTCCACTCCTTCGCTTGCGAGCGCAGGAATTGAATGGCCCGGGCCGCGTCGTGTACGGGGGCGGGCAGGGCATCGGTATCCGTCCGCCGATAGTTGATCGATGCGTAGGAAATTCCGCGGTCGAGAAACGTGCGCACCGCCGCCGCGGAAACTTTCTTGTCACCGGCAACCCAGCCGCCGCCGTGAATATGCACAAGCAACGGGCGCGTGCCCGTCCCCTCGGCAGCCCAGAAGTCGAGGACATTCCGCGCGTGGGGGCCATACGAGACATTGGCGTGCGTGGGCTGTAGCGGCTGCGCCTCGTCGTCGGCGCGCGCCGGGCAGGCGAGCATCAGCACGGCAGCGACCGAGAGCAGTTTTCGCATGGAAGTTACCTGAGAGGCGTGAAGCAGACGGGCCTGCGCGGGATGGCGGTCGGATTCTAGCAGCGCTCGTTTCCAGCGGCAAACTTGCCAGCCCTTGAATCATGGAACGGTATAATCCCGGGTCCGTATGTCTGGCGCCGGCACGCAAACCAATCATCGTGTTCGCAATGAGAAGATCCAGCAGGTTCCTGGCATCGCTACTTGTCGAGGTGGGTGTTCTGTGCGGCTTCGCGCACGAGTCGCGGGCACAAGCCCCGGCCGACGCACCTCAACAGGCTCAGCGCAGACTGGCCGCGCCCAATGTCGCGGACGACGCATCGATTCCGCAAACCGTGAACGCGGTCATCCGTCCATGGATGGCCAAGTACGAAGCGCCGGGGGTGATGGTCATCGTGCGTCGCGAGGGGAAGACGCGATTCTTTCCACTGGGCTTTGCCGATCTCGCACGGCGCAAGCCGGTGACGCCCGAGACGATTTTCGAACTGGCCTCGATCACGAAGGTCTTCGCCACGACGTCATTGGCGATGGAAGTCGAGGCGGGCCGCATGCGGCTTACCGATTCGGTGGCCGATTACATTCCTTATTTGCGCGAGCACGGTGCGGATATTCGCAACGTCACGCTCCAGCAGTTGGCGACCCATACGTCGAGCCTGCCGCGCACGCCCGGCGTCAAGGCACCACCGCAGGGTTGGAACCGACAGCACGTCGTCCAATGGCTGGCGACGTGGCGCGCCCCCTATCCGCCGGGAACGAAGAGTTTGTATTCGAACGTGGCTGTCGGCGTATTGGGGTTTGCCATTGCTGATCGCGAAGAGCGGCCGCTCTTTCAGGTTTGGCGCGAGCAATTCCTGGAACCGCTGGGAATGCACAACACGTTCTTCGAAATCCCGCCGCAAGCACGACCACTGGTTGCGCAGGGATATAGCCCGCAGGGGAAGCCCGTGCCGCACGATCCGCCAGGTGGCTGGCCGGCGGGCGGGCGATTGAGCTCGTCGGGGCACGACATGGCCCAGTTCCTCGTCGCCAACATGAACGAAATGCCGAACCGTCCCGCGATCACGCGCGCCATGCAGTTCGCGCAGCAACCCTTTTTCGAAGTTTCGCCGAAGATGACGCAAGGGCTTGCCTGGCAGCGCGCGCGTGTACAAGACGAACTAGTGATCGACAAGAATGGCGGTCTCGACGGCACCTCGACCTACATCGGCATGCTACCGGAGCATCATACGGGCGTCGTGGTGATGGCGAATCGTGGCAAATGCCAGGCCACGGCCGTAGGGCGAAAACTCCTCATGGCCTTCATCGCTCGCGAGCATGACGAGGATACTCCCGACGAGGAATAATCCTCGCCGTCTTCAATTTGCCGAGCGATCGTGCGTTTGCTGTCACGGTCCATATGCCGCTTGGCATATTCGTGGGGCGTCGATCGGACAGGTAAACTCTTGGTGAGGGGAAAGCCGGATCCACGGCGATCATCGGGGGCGCCTGGGCGAGCGACACGGCTCGGGTGTTGCGCGAGCGTTTGGAACCGCCGCGCTTTCGCCGGTTGGCAGGGAACGCTTTTTTTGGGGGGAGGCAGGGCAATGATGGTTCGCGGGCGGTTTGTCGTTTTATTGTTAGCGTCGCTCGTGGGAGTTGTGCTGTATCGGCACACGCTCTGGGAGATCACGAGCGGTTGCGGACTGGTGTTTGGCGGCGTCTCGAGTGCCCGAGCCACGACCGATTCGATGGTCGCCGATCAATTGCGCCAATTGGAAGACAGCGCCATGCTGGCTCGCGCGCTGGTCTATCTCGACGCCCATCCGGTGAAGCCGGACATGGTCGACCCGCAGCGCGCGGACGAGCACCGCCAGTGGCTCGCCGATCTGGAGCGCCAATTAGCGCAGTGGCGTTCCGCGCACGCGCGGTAAAGTTTCGGGATTCCCTTGCCCAAGCGGAACGCGACGGCGACGTGCGTTACCATTGACCGCCGAGTGCGCGCGCGTTTGACATCGCGTGCGCGCAAAAAGGTGACGCACGCGCAAAAAGAGGGCCGCCGAGTGCGTGGTTCTCGGCGGCCGAAGGGCGTCGGGCCGATCGCGGGGCGGCGACCAAGGCGCGACGCTCGACACAGTTTGATTAGAAATGGTTGATTAGAAACGGCCTGATTCAGAACCTGTCAGATCCTGGAAGCCGCCCGCACGTTGGCATTCGACCGGCGAACAACCTGTCGGCGGCAATGCAAGCGGCTACGTGCAACTCTATCGAGAATCGACCGTGCGCGGCAATATGCCAATCGGCGGTCCGCTTCTTGCACTTTCGCAAGTGACGAGCACTACGCCGTGCGGCAGTGCGAACGTGCGCAGTTTGTGTCGCGCGACAATTTGTCGCACGCGACGAATCGGCACGAACTCCGAGACGGCGCGAAAAGCCGAATCGATTACGGCTCGTCGACGGTGGGGACGCTGGTGAAGCGACCGCCGCTGATGTACCAGCCTTCGCCGCACGACTGGCACCAGAAAATGCGCGTCTGTACTTGCAGGCCGTAGCCGCGCGCCGACGAGATGTGGATATCCACCAGGCCCGGCGGCAACTCGACGTTGTGCAACAGCCCGATGCCGCTGGCCGAGATGTCGCGGCTGAAGGCGTCGTAGTGTTCGCCGTTGGGTCCGGTGATCGAGACGGCGCGGAAGAACGGATAACGAATGCCCCAGCGGTCGTCGCGCTGATCATTGGCGCGGGCTTCGACCAACAGCGGATGCAAGGCATTACCGAAGGAACGCAGTTCGTGAAGTTCGAAGGGCATACGCGGCTTCCGGATCGATGGCCGAACGATTGGTCGCGGTCGTTGCAGAAAATCTAGCTCACTAAGAGAAGCGTCGCGCTCCGGGCGATGTCATCCCCGAGGAGAGATTCCGGCGGGCTCAAAAGGGCGGGAAAAACCGTTCCGGACATAGGGTGTGTGCCGGCAAAAGCCGGTCGAAACGTCAAGTTCGCGACTGGGGGTTTGGCCACGATCGACCGCAGTACGAGCAGCGGCGCGACGAACAGGCGACGATCGTCTACAATCCGGGAGCGCCCCGGCGTGGCGGGCACCGGACGAGCGCTACGGTGTAGGGTCGCGATTTCGAGAGAGAGCTTGATGATGTCGTACCTCCGCGGCGTGCTGACGGCCGTGTTATTCGTGCTTCTGTCGGCGATCGCCATTGCCGCTGCCGTGCGAACGGCGCGGACAGCGTTACCTGCGGATATGGCCTCGACGGCGACGGCGCTGTTGCAGGCGCTTGTGTCGCAGGACGTGTCGCGCACCTCCGAATCGGACCGGGTGAAACTCGGCGATCGGGTGCAGCGCGAGTTCTCGGAAGACGTCGACTGGCGCAGCGAGATCGGGGCCCTCACGCCCGAGCAGCGTGACCGGCTGGTGCAGAACGTGACCGAGTTGGCGATCGCCTCGTTCGATTCGAAAGTCGATCGATTCTTTCGCCAGCCGGAAAAACGCCGTTCACAATTCATCGATCGGCAGATCGACGAAATCATTCATTGGGCCATCGTGCTCGATCGCGTCACCCGCACCGAAGGAGAGGCCCTGGTCGGCCCCGCCGCGCTGGCGGGGCTGATGGGACGCATCGGTCAATGGTACAGCGGCGCCAGTCCCGAGAAACTGGCGCGGCTGCAAACCTTTCAAAAGGCGGTTGCTGAGCAGATGCCCAAACGCCTCATGCGCCGGCTACGGCCGAACGAGAACTAATCGGCCGTTGCCCTGGCATGTGGGCGAGACGTCGCGGACGCGGCGCCGTTCTGTCCGTGGCGAACGATGGCGGCCAGCTCGCGCACCCGGTCGAACGACAATCGTCCGGCACGATCAGCATCGCACGCGGCACCGCGCACGGCGAGATAATCGGGCGCGATGGGCAACAAGCGCCGCAGCCCGTCGACCGTCAGCGAGCCGCCGATCACGGCCATGAGCCGTGCTTCATGTACCTGGGCTACGAAACTCGCGCACCGCTCGACCGTCCATAAGTCCAACAGGCCGCCGGCGCCTTTTTGCCATGTGTCGACGAGCACCGCTCGACAGCCGAGGCGCCGGGCGACATCGAGAACCTGGTCCGGCGCGGGCGCATCGGCGCGGCCGCCATCCGCATAAGCCACGGCGACGGCCTGCACTCCTTCCGGCAAGCGCCCGATGGCGTCGGCAAGTCTGTCGGGCCAATTGGTCTGCGCGGAGCAACCGGCCAGGCCCAGCTTGGCCAGTTGAATGCCCGGCGGCACGTCGGCCAGCGGCGGATTGTCGAGCAATTCCCCCAGTGCCGCGCTGACGGGTGCGCGGCCGGCAACCGCGGCAACGACTTCGCGCATGACGTGCGGTTCGACGGCGCCCAGCGAGCCACGGCGCGGCTCTTTAAGGTCGATCAGATCGGTGCCGGCGGCCAACGCGTCGACCGCTTCGCTCGCATCGCGGACGCTGACGAGCAATTTGGTTTTCATGGCGCGGCTGCTTGCTTCTTGAGCGCCGCCTGGGCTTCGGCCAACCGGGCGTTCAGGCGGTTGACCAGCGCCAAGGACAAGGGCTCGCACCAGGTGCCACGGATCGTGACGTAGTGATTGCACCACGAGCCGAGTGCGGGCTTCACGTCGCGCTGGGCAAATTCGGTGGCGCGATCGGCCAGACGAATGACCACCGTCGAGACTTGCGACGCGCCCGGCTCACCGGGACGCAGAAAGCTGGCCCCCTGGCCCATCAAGAAGCCTTCGACATATTCCAGGGGGACGCGGAAGGGCGAACCAGAGCGCAGGTAGAACAACATCTCGCCGCCGCGGCTGGCGATGCGCGGCTGGCGCAATTGCAGGGCCAGCGCCGCAGCAAAAAATGCCGAGATCACGGCGATCGCCAGCCCCAGCCAGCCTACCCACGCCGCCAGCGAGCGCGACAGGGCGCAGATGACGATGCCGATCGCGAGGCCCACGATGGGAAACGCCAGCGCAAAAGCGATGGCGCGGCGGTTGGAATGGAGCCAGACGTCGGGCATTGCAGATCGAGGGAACGGGGTTCGAGGTCGGGAGCCGGCAGGCCGGAGTCGCTGATCGTAGCAAATCAGCCACTGCTTCGCCCAGCGGTCGTCCTGGTATGATGGGGCGATGGTGCGATTAGGTTTCGTTACCCGCGGAGCGGTCATTGGCGGAGCGATCGCGCAACCCGCGGTCCATTCGGGGCCTGAAGAACCAAGCTTGGTTCCCGCCATTCTCGGCACAATCATTGGTGCGTATCTTGGGATTGCGATATATAGCGCCTTCCGCGGCGGCTCGATCGCGTAGATTTCTCCATACGTAGTCGCTGCTGCGTGGCTCCCGGCTCACTGCGGCTGGTCTTTTTTGCGGCACGGAGTATCGTGATGAGCCAACCTGAACGACGCTGGCACCGGCACGGTCCTTGAATGGGCATAACCGACGACTCCTCGACCAGCCCGAGTTCCTCGCGCGGCGTCGTAATCACAACCACGGTGATCCTGGTCGGTTATCTCGTGGCCGCAGCGCTCGGGCTGCCGCAGCGCGGCACCGAACTGACGCTAGGAGAACCCGACTACCCGGTGGGCGACCCTAGCGTCGTTACATTGGATACGGTCAATGCTCCAGAACAGCCGGGCATCGCCAACGACTCACCGCCCGCCGACCTGGCACAAAGGCCGCACGTTCCGGCCGAGCCGCCGAGTTTCTTGATGGTGCTACCCTTTGCCCTGTTGCTCGCGGCGATCGCCGTGTTGCCGCTCAGCCACTGGACCGAGCATTGGTGGGACAATAACCTGCACCGCTTTTACGTAGCGGCGGGTCTGGGCCTCTTTACGCTCGGCTATTACGCGCTTGTACACGCCCACCCGGTGGATCGGCACTTTCTGGGGCATGCGGTGATCGCGCCCTCGAGCGGTGGCGTGTCGCTGGGTGTGCCCTGGGCCGTCTTTCAGAACGCCATCTTCAACGAGTTCGTGCCGTTCGTCATCCTGCTGTTTGCCCTGTACACGATCAGCGGCGGCATTCGCATCGAGGGGGACCTGCCGGCCCATCCGCTCACGAATTCGCTGTTCATCGGCGTGGGCGCGGTGCTGGCGAACCTGATCGGCACGACCGGCGCGGCCATGCTGCTGGTGCGACCGCTTTTGGAGACCAATAGCGAACGTCGGCACGTCAAGCACACGGTCGTCTTTTTCATCTTCGCCGTGTGCAATTGCGGCGGTTGCCTGCTGCCGATCGGCGACCCGCCGTTGTTCCTGGGTTATTTGCAGGGGGTCGATTTCCTGTGGACGCTCGCCCTTTGGCCGCCTTGGCTGTTGGTCAACGGCGCGCTGGTGGTGATCTATTACGCGTGGGATTATTTCTGGTGCTATCCGCACGAAGCCAAAGCGGACCTGGTCAAGGACGAAGCGCGCGTGCGCCGCTTGCAGTTCAGCGGCGTGTGGCCCAACGCTCTTTTGCTTCTCGCCGTGGTCGTGGCGGTGGCGATTCTGGATCCGAGCAAGCCCTTTCCTGGCAGCGACTGGCATCCCTGGTTGTTCCTGCGCGAGGCGGTGCTTCTGGCGCTTGTCGGGTTGTCGCTGGTGCTCGGTCGCGCCGACGTGCGCCGCGCCAATCAGTTCAATTACGGCGCCATCATCGAAGTGGCAGCCTTGTTCTTCGGCATCTTTTTGTGCATGCAACCGGCGCTGCAGATTCTGGAAGTGAAGGGAAACGAGCTGGGCATCGACGTCCCCTGGAAATTCTTCTGGAGCACCGGCGCGCTCTCGAGCGTGCTCGACAACGCACCCACCTACCTGGTGTTTTTCAAGGCCGCGCAGTCGCTGCACAGCACGGGCGAAACGATGGCGGGCGTCAACGTCGACATTCTCGCGGCCATCAGCCTGGGCGCCGTCTTCATGGGCGCCATGACCTATATCGGCAATGGGCCGAACTTCATGGTCAAGTCGATCGCGGAAAAGGCGGGCGTGAAGATGCCCAGCTTCTTCGGCTACATGCTGTACAGCCTGGGCGTGCTGTTCCCGCTGTTCGTGATCGTGACGCTCGTGTTCTTCCGCTGAGGAAGCCGTCTTGCCGCTCCGGGGTGCGCCCGCGGCGCGGCGCTTGGCCGAACGCGCAAGGGACATTAAGATAACCCCGCCATTTCCCCGCGGACGCCGGCGGCAGGGATGACCGTCGTCAACGAGCACCGGGCGGCTCCAACGCAGGTTCGGCGCAGGCGAGCGCCCGACGAACGCTCCCCCTTTTTGCAGGATGCACGTGAAGCACGAGCTGATCACGACCGATCGAGAGCTGGAAGAGTTGTGCCGCGCGCTCGCCGGCGCAGAGCGCATCGCCTTCGATACGGAATTCGTCTCCGAGGACACCTATCGACCGCAACTCTGCCTGGTGCAGGTCGCCGCGGCGGGCCGGCTGGCCGTGATCGACCCGCTCAAGGTGCAAAACCTCCAGCCGTTTTGGGCGGTGCTGGCCGAGGGAGGGCACGAGACGATCGTACACGCGGGCCGGCAGGAAATCGAATTCAGCCTGGCCGCCATCGGGCGGCTGCCCAATCGACTGTTCGACGTGCAGATCGCGGCCGGCATGGTGGGGCTTGAGTATCCGGCCAGCTACGGTTCGCTTGTCTCGAAGCTGTTGGGCCTCACGCCACAAAAGGGAGAAACCCGCACCGACTGGCGGCGGCGCCCTCTTTCCGAAAGACAGATCGAATATGCGCTGGCCGACGTCGACCACCTGGGCGAGATGCGCGACAAGCTGGGGCAGCGTTTGGCCCGCCTCAAGCGCACCGCCTGGTTCGAAAGCGAGATGGCCGATTGGCTCACGAGCGTTCAAGAAGCGCAAAATCGCGAGCGCTGGCGCAAGGTGGCCGGCAGCTCGGGCCTGCCGCCGCGCGGTCTGGCGCTGGTGCGCGAAATCTGGACGTGGCGCGAGTCCGAGGCTTCGCGGCGCAATTGTCCGGTCAAACGCGTGCTGCGCGACGATTTGATTGTCGAGCTGGCCCGGCGCCGCTCGACCGATCCGAAGCAGATCCGCGCCATCCGCGGCATGGAACGGGGGGACCTGGCGCGGTCGATTCCGGAACTTTCGGCGGCGATCGATCGCGCTCTGAAGATTTCCGATGCCGATTGCCCACGCGTGGTGCGCACCGACAACAATTCCCAATTGAATTTGCTGGGACAGTTCCTTTCGTCGGCGCTCGGGAGCATCTGCCGCGCGGCCGAGGTGGCGCCCAGCATCGTGGGCACGGCTTCGGACGTGCGCGAGCTGGTCGCCTTTACACTGGCCGGCAAGCGCGGCGAGCCACCGCTGTTGGCCCATGGCTGGCGGGCGGACGTCGTGGGGCAGGTCTTCGAAGACCTGCTCGAAGGCAAGCTGTCGATCCGCATTCGCGATCCCAAATCGGACCAGCCGCTGGAATTCGAGCGGGCGGAGGTGGAATGAGGAACGCCTCATCTGCGTCTGTCTGGCGAGGCGTCGGCATTCGGCAGCTCGGGGCAAGGTACAATACGGTGTCGCTAGCTTCCCTTGCTTGCCAGTGGTGTGTTGATGAAGAATCGCATGCGGAAATCGGCCGATTGGACGTGCGGTCTGCGTGTGTGGCTCGAAAACGACGGGCACGTGGTGCTGGGACGCGGACGCGTGGCGCTGCTGGCCGCGATCGAAGAGCAGCGCAGCATCCGCCAGGCCGCCATGAGCCTGGAAATGTCGTACCGCCGCGCTTGGCTCTTGGTGCGCAGCATGAACGAAGCGGCCGGTCGGCCACTGGTCGAGGCGAGCAAAGGAGGGAACGCGCGCGGCGGCGCCATCGTCACTCCTTTCGGCAAGGAGGCGATCCGCCGCTTCAACAAGCTCGATCGCGCGCTGCAAGCCACCGCGGCGCGCGTCGTGCGTCATTTCTGAGAAGCACCGCTCGCCGCGGCCGTGCCCGCCGGCAACAGGCGGTACACGCCTTGGCCCTCGGGTGAGTAGGTGGTGAAGTACAGCTCACCTTGCTCGTCTTCGCCGAACGACATCACAGGGATGCTCTTGGGCAGCGGAATCTCGCGATTGGCGGTCACCTTCTTCGCGTCGGCGTCGTACCACAACGCCCACAACTTGCCCGAGACGTAATCGGCATACAAATAGGCGCCATCAAGCTCGGGCAGTTTCTTGCCGCGATAGACGGCGCCGCCAGTGATCGACTTGCCGATGTCGTGGTGATACTCCCAGATGGGATCGACCAGGTCGGCGCGTTTTTCATCTTTTTCGGGCGGCTTGGCCCCTTTCTTGACGAAGGGGTGGAGCCCCTCGCGAATGTTCCAGCCGTAATTGCCCCCTTTTTCGATCAGATCGATCTCTTCCCACGTGTCCTGGCCGACGTCGCCGGCCCACAGAACTTTGGTCTTGGGGTCGAAGGCCAGCCGCCACACGTTGCGCAGGCCATAGGCCCAAATCTCGCCGCGGGCATCCGCTTTGCCGACAAACGGGTTGTCTTTGGGAATCGCATAGGGCAGATCGCCGTCGGTGTGATCAACGTCGATGCGCAAGATCTTGCCCAGCAGCGTGGAAAGCTTTTGTCCATTGCCAAACGGATCGGCCGCCAGCCCACCGTCGCCGATGGCGATATAGAGATAGCCGTCGGGGCCGAAGGCCAGCGTGCCGCCGTCGTGATTCCAGAAGGGCTTGTCCAACACGAGCAGAATCTTTTCCGATGCCGGATCGGCCTTCTTCGGATCGTCCTTGCTCACGCGGTAACGGGCGACGATGTTTTGGCGCTTCTTCTCCTTGTTCGTGTAATAGACGAAAAACTCGCCGTTCTCGCGAAACTTGGGATGAAAGGCGAGGCCGAGAAAACCTTCTTCGTTCGTCTTATCGTCGTACTGCACCTTCGCCAAGATATCGAGGAACACTTCGGCGCTGGTCGCCTGTTGATCGTTCGGCAGCACGTAGATCACGCCCTGCTGCGTAGGGATAAAGACGCGATTCGAACCGTCGCCGGCGCTGGTCACCAAGATGGGGCGTAGCGCGTTAAGGACGCCCGTTTCTTCCGAGCTGGCCCAACCAGGCCACTTGACGTTGGGAAAGGCGATTTGCACTTCCAAGGGCAGCGGTCGAGTGTCGATTTCCGCGGCCGAAAGCCCCACGGTGAAAAGTGCAAGTGCGCAGAAAGCGATTGCACGACGAAAGACCAGGTCGTAGCGCGCCCAATGAATCATGGTTGATGTCCCTGAAGTGCTCTGGCTGACGTTGTTGTTAAAAGCCCTGCAAGGCGCGGATGAAACCGTGAGCTGCAGCCAACGGTATGATCGCGCGGCCCCTGCAGGGCCAAGGGTGTCTCGATCGTTAGCTTGGTCAGTTGTCTGGCGTCACGGCGGTCAGCGTGCCTGCCTTCATGTCCGGCACCAGGAGCTTGCCGGTCTTGGCATCGAAGGCGACGTCGGCGGCGGCCTGAAATCCGTCGACAAAAAGTTGCGCCTGATTGTCGCCCGCGGCGAGCACGAAGACGCGTCCTCCCTTCCAATCGCTGACATAGACGCGCCCTTGGCCGTCGCGGGCCAGGCCATCGGCGCCGCCGAAGCCGGAGGCCAGGGCGGTCAGCTTTCCATCGGTTAGATCGGCGCGATAGAGCTTGCCGGCCGTAAAGTCCGCAACCAGCAGGTTGTCTTTACCATCGATCAACAGGCCGTTGGGGGCCTTGAGCTCGGGCGCGGTCTTCTGGCTGACGACGACCGTGATCTCCTTCGTTGGCTTGATGCGGAACACCGCACCGTCCGAAACGAACGTGCCGCAATCTGAAACAAAGATGTCGCCATCAACGTCTGCTTCGATGTCGTTGAGGAACTTGGGCTTAACCGGGAAGTCTTCGGCCGCGGCGTAGACGGTCGCATTGCCGGTGTTGTCGATCTTCCAGACGCGGGTCTTGTCGGCCACGAACAGATTCTCGCCGTGCGCGACCAGCCCCTTCGGGTCGTCCAGGCCGCGGGCGAATGTCTTGGCCTTGCCATCCTCGAGCACGGCGACCGTGCCATCGCCGTCGGTGCCCGACTTGCCGATCACCGTGACGTACAGCCGGCCATCGTGGCCGCGCGCCACCGATTCGGGATTCTCAAGACCCGAGGCCAGCATCTCTTTGTCGGCGCCACGGACCGCGTCGGTGGTGCATGCGGCGAGCGCAGCGATGACAAGTGAAGCGGCCCGGTAGCGGCACAACCGCAGCGATCGCTGGAAACGCATGACCTGATTTCTCAATGCAGGGGAGTCGTGATATAAGCGACAAATATTCCGCGCGAGGGCTGCGCGCCCCCTTGACGAGTCCCCGTTATATCCGCTCAGATACAATGGTGCCAGCAAGTGCCATGATGGTGTCAGTCTTCGGCGGCCGCCACAATGCGTCGGCCTGTACCTGCCCCGTTTTAGTGCCTTATTCCCGGGAGACCGATCATGACGACCGCCACCGCCCGCAGTGCCAAGAAGTCTCCGGCTATCGAGCAAACCAAGCTGTTGATCGATAACAAATGGGTCGATCCGGTCGAGCGGGGCACGTTCGAAACGCTCAACCCGGCCACTGGCGAAGTGATCGCCGAAGTGGCCGCGGGCACGGCCGCCGATATCGACCGCGCCGTGCAGGCCGCACGCCGCGCCTTGGAAGAAGGCCCCTGGCATACGATGGATGCCGCTGACCGCGGACGGCTGCTGTCGAAGTTGGCCGACCTGGTTGACGCCAACGCTCAGGACCTGGCAGCGCTCGAATCGCTGAATTCCGGCAAGACCATCAACGACTCGGCCGGCGACATGGTGGGGGTGGCCAACACGCTGCGTTATTACGCCGGCTGGGCCGATAAGATCGAAGGTCGCACCGTGCCGGTACGCGGCAGCTTCCTGTCGTATACGTTGCGGCAGCCGGTGGGCGTGGTTGGTCAGATCATCCCCTGGAACTTTCCGTTGCTGATGCTGGCCTGGAAGTGGGGCCCGGCGTTGGCCTGCGGCAACACGATCGTGATGAAGCCGGCCGAGCAGACGCCGCTCACGGCGCTGCGGATCGGCGAGTTGGCGATCGAAGCCGGCTTCCCGCCCGGCGTGGTCAACCTGATCAACGGTTTTGGCGAAACGGCGGGCGCGGCGCTGGTTACGCATCCTGACGTCGACAAGATTGCTTTTACCGGCCATGTCGACACGGCAAAGATCATTCAGAAGGCTGCGGCCGATTCACTGAAACGCGTCACGTTTGAATTGGGCGGCAAGAGCCCGAACGTGATTTTTGCCGATGCCGATCTCGACGAAGCCGTGGCCGGCGCGTTCCATGCCATTTATTTCCACGGCGGCCAATGCTGCACGGCCGGCAGCCGGTTGTTCGTCGAAGACAAGATCCGCAAGGAGTTCGTCGAGCGCCTGGCGGAAAAGGCGAAGCAACGCCGCGTCGGCAATCCCCTCGAAGCGACGACCGAGCAAGGCCCACAGGTTTCGCAGGAGCAGATGGACAAGATCCTGGGCTACGTCGAGATTGGCAAAAAGCAAGGCGCCAAGCTGGTGACGGGCGGCAAGCGCAGCGGCGAGCAGGGCTTCTTTGTCGAGCCCACGATCTTCGACAATGTGGGGGACGAGATGGCCATCGCGCGGGACGAAATTTTTGGTCCGGTTGTGAGCGTGCTGCCGTTCCGCAGCTTCGGCGAAGTAACCGAGCGCGCCAACAAGACGAACTATGGATTGGCCGCGGCCGTGTGGACCAAGGATCTCGACAAGGCTCACTTGTACGCCAAACGCGTCAAGGCGGGTACCGTGTGGGTGAATTGCTACCACGTGGTCGACAGCACCACTCCGTTCGGCGGGTTCAAGCAATCGGGCCAGGGACGCGAAAACGGCGAAGCCGCCCTGGAACATTACACCGAGTTGAAGACGGTGACCGTCAAGCTCAACGGTTGAAACTGCAGGTCCGCACGTGCGAATCATCTTCGAGTTCGTGGGAGGACCACGCGACGGAGAGCGGCTGCTCGGCAATGCCGACGAAGAGACGTTCACCGAAGCAGGTGGCTACTATCGGCACACCAGCGGCGCGACCGTCGGGGGACGCTTCTGGTGTACGTGCGAGTACACCGTCGCGGCCTTGCAATCGATACCACTTGCGGACATCGAGCAGCTGGAACTGGCGGGATATCGGTTTCGCGGCCACGTGTACGAGATCGTGGCGCGGCGAAACTACCGTGGCATGCTCGTGGCGCGGGCCCAACATCGACATGCGGCCGAGTGAGCAGGTCGTTGGCAGCTCTGCCTTACTTCTTTAGCGTGCCGAAGAGTCCCTGACTGTCGCCCAGCGCATTGAACAATCCGGTCGTGGCAACCGGCGCCGGCTGATCGAGTACGACGCTCGGTGGCGGCGGTGGGGCTGGCGCGACCGGAGGCGGAGCCGCCGGAGGTGTGGCCGGTTTGGCGCCGGCCGACGCATTTGGCGGCGGCGTGATTGCAAGCGGAGCATTGGCTGCCGGCTTGTCGTCTTTGATGTCCGGCTTACTTGCCACTTGCTCCGCGGGTTCGTCAAAGACCGCTTCAGCTGTAACGGGGATGGCCGACTTGGCGCTGGCCGCGATGCTTTCACCGCGGAAGCTCAGCAGGCCGCGCTCGTTCGTGCCGCGCGCGTCGCCGTAGATCGAGCCGCGCTGATAGGGACCGGCGCCAAAGAACCAGGTGTTCTTGGCGTCGGCAACGACCGGGAAGGTGCCCGACTGCCATATCGGCTTACCCGTTTGCTGGTTGTAGGCAAACAGCGCAATCTTGGCGATGCCCGCCTGGTTAGTCGTCTTGGCGAAAGGAATTTCCGGAATGGCCGACGGCACGCCCGGCGTGCCCAGATTCGGCAGATTCGTGGCGGGGATGCCGATCATCACGCTACTGCTATTGGTCCCCAACACGCCGGCGCGGGCCTCGACAATGTATTTCGCCGAGGCGCGGTCGGGCTTCAATTGCACGCCGTTGGAGAGCATCGCCTGTCGCAGCGTGCCGATCAGGTAGTGCTGATCGGCAAAGCCGGTGAGCCGATCGGTATCGAGATAGATTTCCTTGCCGGCAAGCGGTTGCAGATTGATCTCGTTGACGGCGCGGTCGATGGCCGAGGACATCAACATCTGTTCGGTCGCCGTGCGGGCCGAATCCGAGCTGCGCGTGGCGCCGCAGCCGACCAGGAGCGCCAGGCCGAGGGCCACCGCCGGGCAAAGGCTCGCGCGAGCGAATGCGCATGACGCCGGACGCGCGCAGCGCACGGCGTTACGCGCAGAGCATTTCGCACGCTCGGATTGGATCGGATCCGATGGCATCACGGCCTCAAGGGGTTGCTCGAACCGATCAACGCGCTCAGATCGGTCACGAGTGGGCCGCGGATTCTAGCCGATGCCTTGCACGGTCAGAAACCCGAGTTCGCGCCGCCGGCGCGCGAATGGGAAAGATATTCAAAGGTGGCAATCGAGAGTTGCCGGCCACCCTGGGGGTTGGCGGCAAAACGGCGCCTGAACCGTCGTTTGCTGAAGTCGGCAACGCCAGCGCGCCAGCAATGCTATGCCGGCGTTACTCCGCGTCGGCTGCCGGATCGTCGTAGAAGTGCGTGGTCTCTTCTTCGGTCAGCTTCGTATCGAGCGAAGGGCAATTGAGCTCGGCGCGGAAGCGGTGCGTGCCGGGCGTTTCGGCGCGGGCCTTGATCTTGTAGATCATCTCGCGCCCCATCTCCAGAACCGGAATCGTCTTGATTACCACGATGCCGGGCTTCAGCTCATGCGCTCCGCCTTCGACCGCAACCGGTTCGATGCCGTTGGAAAAATAGGCCGTGACGTCGATCGCATCGGCGCTCTTCGAGCCGCGATTGCGCACGTGAACCTCGTACACCATGTCCACGCCGGTGGGGACCGGCCCCGAAGGATCGACCACTTCCAGCGTCAGGTCGGCCACGGCCTCGACCATGGTCTTGGCGATGGCCGCTTGCTGCACTTCACGATCGGCCACGCACTGCACTTCGAGCTGGTTCGAGCCCGAGGCTCGCAAGATGCACTTCAAGGTCAGCGTGGCTTCGCCGTTGGCTTCCAGCGAACCGACGTTCCAGTTGACGGTCTTGGTTTCTTCCGCCAGATGGCCCGATGAATTGCAGGAAACGAACTCGGCCCCCTGCGGCAGGCGGGCGCTGACTTTGAGATTCTGCGCCGCCGCGTTGCCCGTGTTCTTCACGTGTACGTCGAACGACGTAGGCGTGCCGGCGAATTGCATCTTCGGTCCCTTGGCGGTGACGGTGAGCGCTGCGCGGCGCACCGTGACTTCTTCTTCCAAGGTGGCCGAGATGTCGCCCGTGGCCTTGGCCTCGGCATGGATCGACACCTGTCCGGCCTGGCGAGCGATGAGCTCGATTTCGATCGTCTTGCTTTCGCCGGCGCGCAACACGCCCAGTGGATGGCTGGCCGGCGCGCCGTCACCCGGATTCAGCGGCATGAGCGTGATCAACACGTTTTCGGCGTCGCCGGTGCCGGGATTCGACAAATGCAGTTTGTAGGTCGTGCGTTCGCCGAAGGCGACTTCACGCGCGCCATCCAGGCTCAGGGCCAGCTTCGGTTCCTGCACTTCGACCATCGTCTGGCTGGCGACCGGAGCTTGCGTCCAGCGCACCGCCAACTCGAACGGCTGGCTCTTGCGCGGAATGATATTGATCGATAGCTCTTCCTTGCTCTGCGCGGCCAGCGTTCCCAGCTTCCAGCACATGCCGTCCTGGCTCGCGGCGGGCTCGGTCGAGCCGCTCGTGCCTTTCGCGTCCACGACTTCGGCGAAATCGGGCACGACGATCGTCACGACCACGTCCTGCGCCGACATGGCGCCCGTGTTCTTCAACACCAGCTTGTACGTGGATTGCTTGCCGACGGAAATCTTGCGCGGGCCGACGGTTTCGACGCTGATGCTCGGACTGCTCGCGCCGTGGACCACCGTGGCGTCCGCCGCGGCGGCGGTCGGGGCCGGAGTCGTGGGCGAAATGTCTTCGTCCTCAGCCGTGATCGCGCGGGCCACGCGCGGCACGCCGTCACTCGCCGAGGCATCCTCATCGGCCGCGGTGGGCTGCTGCGGTTTGCGGGTCGCCGCGCCCAGCGGCGGGGCATGCGCGGTTGCCGCCTCATCGACCACGCGGCGCTTGCTGGGCTGCACGTCGCGCGGTGCCCCGCCACGCTGCGTCATTTGCGAATTGCTCGGGCGCGGAGCCACGCCATCATCATAGTAGGCGCCCGTGCGCTGCTGCGGACGGCGCTGCTGTGCTTGTTGCTGAGGACTGCGCGTCGGACGCTGATTCGTCGGGCGGCCGTCGCCGCGGTAGCCGCCGACCAGCGAACGACCGAACTGCTGAAAGCGCTGCTGGATGCTCGAGCCGTCATCATCACCATCGCCGTTTTGTGCCTGCGCGGTGACGGGCGGCAGCATCAATCCTGCGACGCACAAAATGGCCGATACGCGGAATCTGGAGAACATGATTGCTTCCTGCTTTTGCGCCCGGTTCAGGCAGTTCGTCGAATGTATCGGCCAGGTGAACTTGGCGAGTTTAATCGGTTTCTCTCAACGAACTGAGGAAGCCGACGGTAGCGAGGCGCGATAGCAGGCGGGCTGCAAGCATCCATGCGCGCATTGCATCGCATCGCATCGTTAAAGAGGAACGCCGCAGAGGCGAGCTAACAGATCGGTAAAACGTCCTTCAGTCGCGCGAGCAGGCGCCCGGTCTCAGACGGATTTGGCCACACTGTGCCGTTCTTGCGCGGCGGCCTCGCGAAACGAGCGCGTGGCGACCATGACGAAGCTGCCGCCGACGAAACCGAGAAAGCCGCCCAGCACCGCGGCCGAGAAACTGCCCAGGACGATGCCCGCCAGGTTGGCCGGCACGACGAGCACTAGCGCCGCGCTACCAAGCAGCAGTCCGGCCAGGGCGGCACTTGCGGTAATGATGACCAACCTTCGGCCAAAGCCACGCTGATCGCGCAATGGCGTTGCTGGCGCGTAACGGATCATGGGATCGCTGCCTGGCGACTCGCGCGGCGGGCGCGGCGCCTGCGCCGTCTGGCGCGTGCCGAACGCGTTTCCCGCCACGTGTGCTGCGGCGAGAATGAGAAACCAGACGAGCGACACCCCGGCCGTGGCGCCAAAGCGCTGAAAAACCAGTGCGATCAAAGCACAGCCAGCGGTGCCGATCAACACAGAGCGGGTGCCAAATTGCAGCGATTTGTGCAACCGCCGATCGCTGTCTCGTTGATCGCTGTCTCGTTGATCGCCGTCTCGTTGGTCACTCATGCAGAAGCCTGTCTCGGTGCTCGTGCATCTGTATGGTATCACGCCACCGGGAAACTTACAGCACAATGTGTGCCGATTGGTGCTCCCGGTATCTGCGCGGCCAAGCGACACACATCACAAGAGCCTGGTGCTTTGCGGCGCGCCCGTGCCGCGGGAGGCCACGCGGCGTCGACGAAGTTGGTCGAGCCACAAGAATTACCTTTACATCCGCGCACCATTCCGTTAATGTCGGCGGGCGTGTGGGGACCATGGAAGGGTGACGTATTCTCAGTTTGGGGAGACCCCTTGGTCATGAAGACCGAACTTCGAGAGGCGATGACTTCCGGCGTATACGTCGAATTTCGGGACGCCTCGGGCAACACTGTCGGTCAAGCCCTGTACACGGATTGGCGAGGGCAGCCGGTGCCGGCCGTGGGCGACATGATCGCCAGCGACGTGCAAGCGCCCGGAAGCAACACGACCGAAAAATTATGCGGTCGCGTGGTTTCGCGCCAATTCGAGTTGCAGTGCGAGCTCGATGGCACTCCCTGCGTGTGGGTGCAGTTGATCGTGGCTGCCAATTATCCGGTGCGCGAAGGACGCCGCGGCAACGCGAGCCGGCACGATGCGCGGTTTTCGCGCAATTAGCCGCGCGCCGGCGCGGTCGAGAAGGGAACTGTGATGTGCACTGGTGGACGAGTCACCCGTGGCACGCGCGCGTAAAGAAAAACGACGGTCAGCCGCACCTTATTTCGCGCGGTAGGCGGCTTCTTCGCCACGGGTGATCTCGAAGCCCATTTCTTCGATCATCCGATAGTCGGCCTCGGGCGCTTGCCCTTTGGTCGTGAGATAGTCCCCCACGAACAGGCTGTTGGCGATGTACAGCCCTAACGGCTGCAGACTGCCCAGGTGCATTTCGCGGCCGCCGGCGATGCGCAGCTCGCGCGATGGATTGACGAAGCGGAACATCGCCAGCACCTTCAGGCAGTAGCGCGGATTGAGGTCTTGCCGGCCGGCCAGCGGCGTGCCGTCGATCGGGTTGAGGAAATTCACGGGAATCGATTCCACGCCCAGCTCGCGCAGGTGCATGGCCATTTGCACGATATCGCGGTCGCGCTCGCCCATGCCGATGATGCCGCCCGAGCACAGTTCCATGCCGGCGTTGCGCACGGCCCGCAGCGTGGCCACGCGATCGGCGTAGGTGTGCGTGGTGCAAATGTCGGCGTAATGCTCTTCGCCGGTGTTGAGGTTGTGGTTCACCTTGTCGACGCCGCAGTCCTTTAACTGCTGAGCCTGGTCAGGCGTGAGCAGGCCCAGGCAGGCGCAAATCTGCAGGCCGTACTTTTCCTTGATCTCGGGCACGATCTTGGTCACGGCGGCCATTTCGCGTTCGTTCGGGCCGCGTGCCGAGATGACGATGCAGTACGTCTTGGCCCCGCGCTCGGCGGCGATCCGCGCACCGTCCAGCATCTTGTCGCGCGACAGCAGGTTGTAACGCGGAATCTCGGCTTCGGAAACTTTCGACTGCGAACAGTAGGAACAGTCCTCGGGGCACAGCCCGCTTTTCGCGTTCATCAGGAAGTAAAGCTGCACGGTCTTGCCGAACCAGCGGCGTCGGAGGCGGTAGGCGGCCGAGATGATGTCCAAGATCTCGTCATCGCCGGCGTGAATGATTCCCAAGGCCTCGTCGAAGGTGACCTCGTGGCCCGCGAGCACGCGTTCGGCCAGTTGCTGCCAGCGGCTCGCATTGTCCGTGGTGGTATGCGGGGCAAGATCGAGCATTCGTCGAACTCCTGAGATCCGGTGGCGGCCGGCCGAACGGCCGATTGGCCTAAGTATCGCCGAGAAAGCGGATTTCACAAGCCGTGCTGGTGCGGCACGCACCACGTGGTCGATATCCAAGGAGCGGGCCCGCGGCCGGCTTCGGCTTGGCACCAGGCCTGTTTCGACCCACAATAGAAATAGAGCGGCACTGAGAGATAAGAGATACGGAGCTGGCCATGCACTCATCGCCGAGGGCCGCTCGGAAATCGCCGAGGAATTCGCATGTCGCGATTGCATCTAGTGCGCGTGGGAACCATGGGCGTGGTCGGTCGCTTCGACGCGGCCGAGGCGGGCCGGTACGCGCGCCATACGCGGGTCGTGGTGCGAACCGCGCGAGGCATGGAAATCGGTGAGGTGCTCAGTCCGCCCGACGAGTTGGGTTCGACCCACGACCACGAGGGAACCATCCTCCGCGCGATGACGATCGAGGACCGGCTGTTGGAAAGTCGGCTTGCGAAAAATTCGCATGCTGCCTTCGCCGCCTGTCAGCAGCGTTTGAACGAACGTGGGTTGTCCGCGTGCCTGATGGACGTCGAGCATTTGTTCGACGGGCGGACGCTCGTATTTTATTTCCTGGGGGACGTGCCGGCCGAAGTCGAGCACGTCACCGGCGAACTGGCCGAGGTCTACGAGGCAAAAGCGCAGTTTCGCAACTTTGCCGACACGCTCACCAACGGTTGCGGTCCCGACTGCGGCACCGAATCGGCCGCGGGACATGGCTGCACCAGTTGCGCGACGGGCTGCGCCGTGGCAAGCGCCTGCTCGACGCGGCGAAATTAATTCGGGCCGGTCGGCGAATGGGCTACTTACTAGCCCGACGCGCCAGCGAGGGATGTTCGTCGGTCAACTTCCTGATCATCCCTCGCTGGCGCTTCGGGCTGGTGTGACACGCCTGCCGAACTGCTGGACGCATACTTATTCGGCTGCGCCGAAAAAGCATGGCACCCTTACGGCGCGCAAGCGGCGGAATTACACGCGTCGCGCTGCGGCGTATTCGCGGGCGTTGTGTACGTAGTGTTCGGCCGACAGATGATTGCCAGCGATCTCGGCCTCGGTCAGCTCGCGCTTGATCTTGCCGGGCAGGCCCATCACGAGCGAGCCGGGCGGAATCTCCACGCCCTCGGTAACGACGGCGCCGACGCCGATGATGGAATTGGCCCCGACTTTAGCGCCGTTCATCACGACCGAGTGCATGCCGACGACGACGTTGTCGCCGATCTCGGCTCCGTGGACGATGGCGGTGTGACCGATCGTGGCGCCGTCGCCGATTGTGCACGGAAAGCCGGGATCGGCGTGGATCACGGCGTTGTCCTGGATGTTCGTCCGCCGGCCGATGCGGATCGGGGCACAATCGCCGCGGATCACGGCGTTGAACCACAGGCTCGAATCCTCGCCGATCGTGACATCGCCGGCGATGCGCACTCCTTCGGCCAGGTAGACGCTTGGATGGATCTGTTCGCTGCGAAATCGGGCGGAGTCTGAATGCTCGGACATGAGGGGCCTGCTCTGCGCTTCTTGTAATCTGGTCGCAAGCAAGCGTAACGGCGTTCAACGACCAGGGCTAGATACCGCACGCAACTTTACCCTGACTTCGCCGCCTCGCTGGGGCGACCCGGCGCCTGATCACGCAAGCGACTTGATACGACCAGGCTGACCATCTCGGCAACGACGGCTAGCCCGCCGAGCGCGCCGCCACACATGATGCCGCCAAACGCGCCAAGCACAATGGCCGCCCGCTGAGGCTCGACATCGTGCAGCATCATATCTTGAAAAATGCCCGGCGATATCTTTCCGGCGGCCGCACCGAATGCTCCCCCCAGCACCATCCCAAACAAGGCCACGATCGTAACCGTGACGACGACCGACACGGCTGTGAGTCGAGTTCTTGCGGACGGATGAGGCATGGCATGATCCTCGCGGAGAAACGGTCAACAAGCCCATATCGGCCGCGCAGCGCAGCTTGCCCGGCCATAAACGGCATTTTACACTAGGAACTTGATATGGCCCGCCGCGGCGCCGGTCTTTGAATCCCCGCCCCCGTTCCGGCGTTTTGAATTCTGCCGGGCTCCCTCACGCTGTTGGAACTCCTCATGCCGCGCTCTTACTGTGCTGTTTGGTTGGCGGGGTGCATCGTGGCGTTGGTCGCGTCGACGACGGCGGCCGCCGATAAGCTTTCGGACTCGCCGCAACTGGTCGCGCCGACCGAGGCGATTTCTGCCGCCGAGCAGCAGAAGAAATTCCGCTTGCCGCCGGGCTTTTCGATCCAGCTCGTGGCGGCCGAGCCCGAGATTCGCAAGCCGATGAATCTCAATTTCGACGTGCATGGCCGGCTGTACGCCACGCAGTCGGAGGAATATCCGTTTCCGGCCAAGGAGGGGGAGCCGCGGCGCGATGTGATCAAACGCTTTGACAACATCGGCGCCGACGGTAGGCCAGCGAACGTTGTTACCGTGGTGCAGGGTTTGAACATCCCGATCGGCCTGCTGCCGCGCGAAGATGCGCTGATCTACTACAACATTCCCGAAATCTATCGCGCCGCCGACCCGCAGCACGACGGCCACTACCAGCCGGGGCAGCCGATCTACAGCAGCTTCGGTTTTCGCGATACGCACGGCATGGCCAGCAGCTTTACCCGCTGGCTCGATGGCTGGGTTTACGCCTGTCACGGTTTCTCGAACGATTCGAATGTAAAAGGGGCCGACGGCAAAGCCGTGAAGATGAACTCCGGCAACACGTATCGGTTTCGGCCCGACGGCTCGCACATCGAGCAGTTCACGCACGGCCAGGTGAACCCGTTCGGCCTGGCGATGGATCCGCTGGGGAACCTGTACTCCTCCGATTGCCATACAAAGCCGATCTACATGCTATTGCGCGGCGCGTGGTATCCCAGCTTTGGCAAGCCGCACGACGGGCTGGGCTACGGTCCGGAAATGATCGAGCATTTTCACGGCTCGACCGGTATCGCCGGGGTCGTCTATTACACGGCCGACCATTTTCCCGCCGAATATCGCGACACGGTGTTCATCGGCAACCCAGTGACGGGCAAGATCAATCACGACCGTTTCGAGCAGCACGGTTCGAGCTACAAGGCGATCGAGCAGCCTGACTTCATCGCCTGCGACGATCCTTGGTTTCGGCCCGTCGATATCAAGCTCGGCCCCGACGGCGCACTGTACATCGCCGATTTCTACAACTGTATCATCGGGCATTACGAGGTGCCGCTTACGCATCCACGCCGCGACCGCAGCCTGGGGCGCATTTGGCGCGTGGTGTACACGGGAACTGAGAAGACGCCGGCAGCGCCGCCTCGCTCCATGCCTGACCTGACCGGATTGCGGGCGGAACAGCTGATGGATCTGCTCGGCGATCCGAACCTGACGGTGCGCGTGTTGGCCAGCGAGCGCTTGACGACACTGCTCGGCACCGGCGAGAGCGTGGCGACGAGCCATCGCGATTTGCTAAAGGCAGCGATCGGCTCGACGGCGACCGACGACGCCATCGCCGCGCGCAGGGCGCACGCCTTGTGGCTCGCGGAACGAGCTTTGGCCGACGGCTTGCCGCGTGACGCTGTCGAACGGTTGGCGAACGATCCGTCGCGCCTGGTGCGCGTGCACCTGGTAAAAGCCCTGGCCGAGCGCGACGATTGGAGTCGCTCAGGCGATTGGTTCGCGCTGGTGCGCGAGAAGCTCAAAGATACCGATCCGTTCGTGCGCCGCGCGGCCGCTGATGCCCTGGGCCGACATCCGGCAGCTGAGAACGTCGAGCCGCTTTTGGCCCTGTGGGCTGAAACGCCTGGGGACGACACGCACTTGATCCACACCGTGCGGATGGCGCTGCGCGATCAACTGCTGCTGCCGGGTAGCTATGGTTCCCTGGCGGCTCTTGTTGCGGCAAAGCCTGAATATGCGGCGCGGCTGGCGGACGTGAGCCTGGGCGTGCGTAACGGCGAATCGGCGGCTTACCTGCTTTCGTTTGCTGAAACACACGCGCTTGACGATGGGCCGCTGGCCGAGTACTTGCACGACGCGGTGCGCTATACGACCGACGAGCAATTTGCCGACGCCATGCGTCGCGCTCAGGCCGTCGCGGCCGGTTCGTATTCCCGGCAGCAAAGTTCGCTCTTGTCGCTGGCTCGGGCCGCGCAAGAACGCGCCAAGCCGGTGCCGGCATTTACGAGCGATTGGGCGGCGCGTGTGGCGACGGTTCTGCTCGCGCAGTCCGATCGACCGAGTGTCGACCGTGGCATCGAGCTTGCGCGGCAGTTGCACGTGGCGCCGGCGTTCGATGCGCTGGCGGTGCTGGCCGGGCGCGAATCGAAACTGCCCGAGGCGCGCGGCGCGGCGCTTGATGGCTGTGTGGCCATTGATGGTGGCCGCGCTTTGCCGATTGCCCGCACGATCCTGACCGACGCGGCGGAAGGGATGCCGATGCGGCAGAAGGCGGCGACGGTGCTGGCGGCCATGAACCTGCCGGATGGCCGCGCGGCGCTTGCCGAACAATTGAAGGCCGCGCCCGATCGCCTGGCCATTGAAATCGCCCGCGGCCTGGCCGGCACGGCCGACGGGGGCGAGGCGCTTCTGGCCGAAGTGGCCGCGGGACGTTGCTCGCCGCGACTGCTCAAGGACGCGGCCGTGGAACAAAAACTCGCCGCGGCGAAGCTGCCCGAGCTTAATGATCGGCTGGCGAAACTGACGGCCGATCTGCCCCCGGCCGATGCGCGCCTCGCGGAACTGGTCGACGCGCGTCGCGCAGGCTTTGGCAAAGCACAGGTCGATGCCGTTGCTGGTCGGCAGGTGTTCACGAAAATCTGCGCCGCCTGCCATCAATTAGGCGGCCAGGGAGCTAAGATCGGGCCGGGGCTCGACGGCGTCGGCCTGCGGGGGCTCGATCGCTTGCTCGAAGACACGCTCGACCCGAGCCGCAACGTCGATCAGGCATTCCGCACCACGCTCATCAATACCACCGGCGGCAATGTGATCTCGGGATTGCTCTTGCGCGAGGAAGGCGAAGTGCTGGTGCTGGCCGACGCCCAAGGCAAGGAAATCCGCCTGCCGCGGGGCGAAGTCGAAGAACGCTCGTTGAGCAAGCTTTCGCCCATGCCGGCTAACGTGGTCGACTTGATCCCTGAGGCCGATTACTACAATCTGCTGGGATTCTTGCTCGAGCAGAAACAAAAGACGGAAACGGCGAGCAGTAATTAGTCGGCAGAGGGCAGCAGGCAGCGGGCGGCAGACAGAACGTATTCGGAGATACCGAGGATGATCCCTTATTTCGTTGATAAGTCGCAGTGCTCGAACCACCAGATCTTTCCTGGTGTGCAGATCTTTACCACGCACGGCGATCACTTGATGCTGTCGCTGGTCGAGTTCGAGCCGCATTCCGTGGTCGAAGCGCACAGCCATCCGCACGAGCAGATGGGGCTGATGCTCGAAGGCGAAGCCGAATTCATCGTCGGCGGCGAATCGAAAATCGTGCGGGCCGGCGAGATGTGGCGCATCCCCGGCGGCGTGGTCCACAAGGTGATCGCCGGCGATAAGCCCGTGAAGGCGCTCGATGTGTTTTATCCGATCCGCGACGATTACAAATGAAGCGCGGAGTGATGAGTGCTGAGTGATGAACTAAAAGACAGGCATGTTCTAATCTCTTTCGTTCATCACTCATCACTCCTCGCTCATCACTTACAAGAGCGGGCTCAAGAGCCGCGCCGCGTTGTCGACGAAGCGGACGGCGAACGACCGTTTCTCCCAGCGCTTGCGGTCCATGGCCGCGGACTTGTCGACGTACGAATTCTGCAGCGCCCGCAGCCGGCCTGTGAAATCGGGGTCGTAGAGCGCCATCGTGATCTCGAAATTCAGCTGCAGGCTGCGCGGATCGAGATTCAAGCTGCCAAAAAGCGACAGCCGGTCGTCGACCGTCACCGATTTGGTGTGCAATAGCCCGCCCTTGAAGAGCATGATGCGCACGCCGGCGGCCAGCAATTCTCCTTTGTGCGCCTGGCTGGCCATCCGCACCAATCGAGAGTCAACGCGCTCGGGCAGGATAATCGTCACCTGCACGCCGCGCCCCGCCGCCGACAATAGCGCGGTCAGCAAAAGCTCGTCGGGCACGAAATAGGGCGTCGTCAGCACCAACTCGCGCCGCGCGCTGTAGATCGCCGACAGCAGGACGGCTTGGATCGCCTGCACGGGCAGCACAGGCCCTGATGGAATCACCTGCACCGCCGAGGCGCCGGCATCGGCCACTTCGTGAACGTCGCCCGTCTGTTGAAGCTGTTCGATTCCCTCGCCTGTTTCGAGTTCCCAATCTTCGAGAAACGTGACGCCGAGCGCCTCAACCGCAGGGCCGCGCATGCGGACCATGGCGTCGACCCACTGACCGACGCCGGCGTTTTGCTTGAAGAAACGCGGATCAACCAGGTTCTGGCTGCCGGTATAGGCAATTTCGCCGTCGATCACGACGATCTTGCGATGCATGCGCAGGTCGAGGCGATAGAAGAGCATCCGCAGCAGATTGGCCGGCAGCGCCGCGTGCAGCGCAACGCCGCCGTCCTTCAAACGTCGGCACGGCTCGCTTGCGAGGAATTCCTTGCTGCCGACGGCGTCGACCAGCACCCGGCAGATCACGCCGCGCGCCGCGGCGCGGAGCAAAGCTTCGACGACCAGGTCCGCGTCGCCACCCGCGGCCCAGATGTAGAACTCGAGGTGTACGGTGCGCCGTGCGGCATCGATATCGGCCACCAGCGAGCGGAAGGTCGCCCCGGCGTCGGTGATCAGCTGCACGTCGTTGGCCGGCATGGCGGGAATGCCGACAGCGCGATCGCAAAGCGTCGACAACGATTGACAGGCCGCGCCCAGGGGTTCCCAATCGACCTCTCGGCGCTGGTTGAGATCGGCCAGCCATTGGCGGTATGGCCCGTGAATGCGCGCGGCCCATTCCGCGCGGCGGCGCCCCAGGCGCAGCTCGCCGAACATCAGGTAGAGAACGGCGCCGCCGATCGGAAAGATCAAAACCACGGTCAGCCAGGCGAGCGTGAAGCCAACCGGCCGGCCGCGCATGATGACGCGCAAAGAGAGCCCCAGCCGGATGAGCCAATCGGCGATGAACAGCGTCGTCGACCAGTCGATCGATTCGAAGAAGTCGAACATCAATCTCGATCCGCCGAACTCAGGATGTCAGTTGCGTGTCTGGACTATAGAATTCGCGGCCGTGACCGCCAAGCAAGAGTAGCTCGCGGGGTGAATCGCCGTGGCCTGGCGGTCGGCCCCGCGTACAATGGGGCAGCGAAGCGAGATTCCGATCGCGAAACAAGGCAAGGACGACACATGTCTCAAGAACGCGGCTGGATGACGGGACGGGCGATCGGCATCGTAGCCGAAGACAAAATCCTGGCCGCGCAGGCCGCCGGACACTTCGATCACATGCCCGGCTTCGGGAAACCGCACCCGATTTTTGATGAGGAATACGACCCTCACTGGTGGATTCGGCGCAAGCTCGCGCACGAGGGGCTCACCGGACCGGAACAGGTCCGCGCCCTGCGGCCCGATGGCAGCTAAGCCGCTGACGCGAAGGCTGGCATGCCTGGCAATGGTTCCGAAACAATGGTCGGCACGCGCTGATGCTGACGCGCAATCATCGGAAATGACGGCAACCGCCAATCTCTCGCGTATTCGAGCAACCAGCCAGCGAAAACCATAATGCCCAGCGGGTGCAGGGCCGCGGCCAGTGGAAACATCGGCTGCAGGGCGCGCTCGACCTGTCCCAGCCCGCCGAGCACGGTGAGGCCGAAGGCCAGGAGCATCAACGACCGGCCGCGCTCGATCGAAAAAGCGGTGATGAGTCCCCAGGCCGTGAGCGGGGCAATCAGTCCGAAGGTGGCGCGTTCGGTGCCTGGGCCAAACGACAATTGCCACGCCGCCCAGATACCGAGTAAGAACGTCGACATCTGCTTGGTCGAAGCGCCTCGCTGTTTCTGCCACAGGCACGAGGCGAGCACGAGAATGCCAAAGGAAACTTGCCAGATGGCGTAGGCGGTCGTATCGGGGCGTTGAAATACTTCGAGCAGCGTCCACATATCGTGGTAATCGTGGCGAATTTGCATCTTTCCCGTCAGTGCTCGATGCCAATCAGCGTAGCGGGCCCACACGAGCCAAGGCCACTTGATAGCCAGCGGCAGCGCCGCCACAGCCACGAGCGCTGCTACGAAGCGCGCCGTCAATGCTCGCGGCCAGCAGGCAATGATCAATAGCGCCGCCGCGGCTGGCCAGACCTTGATGTGCACCGGCACAGCCAAAAACAGTGCTGCCACCGCCCAGCGACGCTGCGCCACGGCCAATAGGGCCGCGACCAGGCACGTGAGAATTAGCATGTTCGTTTGCGCGGTCCAAAAGCCGCGATAGGTCGCTAATAGCACCAAGATCAGGAAGGCTCCTTCCTGGTTGGGACTCCACCGGCCGGGCAAAATGTCGCGCACCAGCGCGCGCAGCGCCCATGCGAATGCCGCCAGGTTGAACCACATCCAGAGAAGCGAGCCCAACCACATCGGCAAAAGCGTCAAGGGCGTAAAAAGGAAGGCGAACGTTGGTCCGTAACGAAACTCGTAGAATGAGCCCTGGTACATATTGAGATCGGCCAGCCACAACTCGGCACCCGTTTCGAAACTTGAGTAACTGTTGTGCTTCACGGGCGACACGACGGCCTTTCCCCCACACACGACGAAGAACACGATCCACAGCGATACCGCCAACTGAAACAATCGTGTCGGCTTTTCGCCGCGGACCGGCAGAATTTCCCACCAGTTCGTCGCGTCGGACAATCGATAAACGATCGTCGACACCTCTGACGTCCGACCCGCAGACCGCTGCGGTGCGGCACCGTCTGGCTGAAGGGGCGGCGCATTGATCGGAAGAACGAGCCGATGGCGAAGACCCTCACGGGGATCCTTTAGCAGGTTCGTGTTCGGCATGGTTCCGCCCGCTCTTCTATTGGTTGTCTGCTATTTCACGCCGCGGCGCGACGAATCTGTCGATGAAGATCGGCCAAGCGCCCTAAGGTGACTCGACGGGATTTCAAGCGTTCGGCCAGTCGCGGCGATTCGAGAAGCGCGAGCTCTTCCGGTCGCCGCGCGCTCAAGGGGTCGTGCCAACCGTCGCTGATTTCGTTGGGACGGACCCGTTCGTCAGCCAGGCCTGGATGCATGCCGATTTCCACGGTTTGGTCGCTTCCTGCGCGCGAAAGAAACAGATCGATCGTGCGCAGATTCAAACGTCCGGCGTGCGCCGTGCCAAAGAAACATTGCGGCGCGGCGGCTATCGCCGTGGCGGGACTGGCCGCGAACTGCCGCGCGTAGTAGTGTTTCACGCGCGCCAGCATCCATTCGCGCAATCGAAAACCGTGGGCGAGGGTCGTTCTGGCCAGCGCTGGTTCAAGCGCCACGCGCACCGTGGGTATCGCGAACCGCGAGAGCAACTCGGGCAACAGGCCGGAGACGACCGGCAACAACTCTACATATTGATGGCCGTTGAGATGTGTTGGCTGCACACCGTGATCGACGGTCCAGGCGATCTGCGCGGCTAGCTCGTCGCGAACCTGTGGAGCGTAGCGCTGGCCTTGACTGCGCCGCAGAGTCGCGTAGAGCGCGAAAATCCCAGGGAATCGACCTTCACGGTCTAAAAGCGCTGCGGGGTATTTTTCGCCCGTCAGCGGCCGCCCTTGCGTGAGATTCAGATGCACGCCCATGTCGGCGGGGCGTCGCGCGTCGTCCAGCTCGCGGCGCAATGTGAGTGACGGCCAGTTGTCGGAGCCGCGTCGGGCGAGCTGCTGCCAGGCGGCCAGCGCCGGCGCAGCATAAGGCGCATTGGCGAGCACCGACGTACTGGTCAATAAGCCGTGCGTGAATCCGCGCAGGATTCCATCCGTCACCGCCTGGTTCAGGCCGAAATCATCGGCGTGTAGCACAACGGTCAGGGCCACGCTTCGTCCCCGAACAATGGTCCTCGCTGGGCGCGAGGTCGACGAAAGATCACGGACGCCGCAACGACCACGGCGACCCTGAGAACGTGGTGGATATAGTCGATTGACGCCGTTGTGACTACGTCAGATTGACGTTCGGCGAATTGGGTTCGGCGCGATGCGTTTGCCGTCGGCGCGCGACTTGATCAGGTCCGGGGTTAAAAGCATTAGCCCGGCGACGCCCAATGATTTAACCGCTTACGCCGCGCGGCGGGCCGGCGGCGCCGACAAACGCCCCCAATCGGCCGGTAGTTCCGGCGACAGTTGCAACTGATCAAGGCGGGCACGCATTTTCACGACGTCCAACAGCATCGGCAACGCGTGTCGCGCGAGCGATACCGTCGAGGCCATTTCATTCACCAGCGTCACCGGCAGGCAACGATGCGCGAGTTTCAGACGACGCGCTAGCAATACCACTTCGGTGTCGAACGCAAAGCCATCGACGGTCATTCGTGAGAATATCTCCACGGCCGCGCGCCGGCTGAACAGCTTCAGCCCGCATTGGGTGTCCGTGACATCGGTCGACACCAGGCATTTCACGACTCCGTGAAAAGCACGCGAAGCAATGCGACGCATCAAGTTCCGCCTGGCGACATTAGCCGACTGTGCCATGTGCCGGCTGCCGAAAGCGATCTCGCATTGGCCCTGGGCGATCAGATCGTAGCCCTGCCGCAGTGCGGTCAAGCGAAACGGCAAATCCGCGTCGGTAAAGGCGACGACCTGGCCCGTGGCCGCTAGCATTGCGGTGCGGATTGCGCGGCCTTTGCCGCCATTCTGCTCTAATCGCACCGTCGAGAATCGCGAACCGAAGCCATCGGCCAGCTCGGGCGTGCGGTCGCGGCTACCGTCGTCGGCGACGATCACGCGGTAATCGAGCCGCGTGGCATCGAGGAATTGCCCCAGCTCTTCGAGCGATTTAGGCAAGCGTCGCTCTTCGTTGTACGCCGGGAGGATGACGGTGAACTCGTGATCGGTCGCCGGCAGCGAATCCGCCAGATTCCCGGCGCGCAATCGCGGACGCGCCATGCTTCCTTGCAGAGAAGCTGCCGAACGTATTGCACGACTTTCGTCGGCGACTGGCATCGTTCCGACCACGCGAAAGAGGGTTGACTGCAGGTGGCTTGCATGCGTCAAAGGACTTGCCTGCCTTTCCCGAACTGGACGCCATGCCGGCGGAACTATACTCCAAAGGGCGTATGCGCGGATACTACAATTGCGCGCGGACCTTGGGCTCTGTTCCGTGCGAAGCGTTCTTGGCGTGGGTGGTGGCGCGCGCCGTTGTGCTAAGGCCGCCGCGGTGATCGACGCGCGGGAGGGATCTTGTCGCGTTTTCGCGCTGGCTGGTGGATGTTGTGGCGACAAAACGCCGCCAGCATTGCTGGTATCGGCAGTTCCAGGCGCGCCGCTCGACGAACGAATGCCTGACGAATTCGAGAGGGTCGTGCTAGCATGCCGTGCTGGTTCACGAGATGCGATCAGCGCGTTGTGCGCAGCTCACGCTTGCCAGAGACTCACAACCAGCGTCGCAAGAGATACGCGCAGCGATCCAGAAACCGCTGCCACGGACCGTGCCGGTCGAGATCGGCCAGTGTCACGCCATGACTTTCTGCGATTTCGGCCTCGCAAATGGCCGCGACCGCCTGTGCCATCGCCGCCGAACGAATGACGGCGACGAATTCGAGATTGATCTCGAGGCTGCGTGGGTCGAGATTGCACGAGCCGACTACCGTGTAGCGATCGTCGACGACCATGGCCTTGCTGTGCAGCATCGAGCGCTGGCGCTCGTAGATCTCGACGCCCCGCTCGAGCAGGCGAGAATAGAGAAAACGTGTTGCCCGTTGCACGAGCGGTACGTCGCTTGCCCCTGGTACGATCAGAGTCAAGCGCGCACCGCGATGCCCTACGCGGTTCAATGTCCGCAGCACCCTTCCGGTGGGCAAGAAATACGCCATGGACATGACCACGCTCCGGCGTGCCAGGCCGATGATGCGCGTGAATACGCGCTCGGCGCGCGAAAAGTTCAAGCCTGGGCCGCTGTCGTAAAAGCGGATGAAATCGCGCTCACCGCGCGGGAGACGCACGCGGCGATAAGACCGCGGCCGGCGATCGATCGGCTGATGATGGGCCCGTAGCCAGGAACGCTCGAAGCTTTCCGCCACGTCGGCCACCTGTGCCCCCGTCATGCGCACGTGTACGTCGCGCCAGCCGCCGGCCTCGGCCAGGTCGCGTCGCTGCTCGCGGCGCGTGGGCGGCGGCCTGGTATCCACGACGTTCATTCCACCGAAGTACGCCACGCGATCGTCGACCACCAGCAGCTTGCGGTGATTGCGGCGGTTGAGGATCTCGAAGAACGACAGGTTGCGCAGCGCGTACAAGAACGAATGAAAGGCGTGAACTTTCACGCCCGCCGCGTGCATCATTTTCAATAGTGCCGTTGACGTTCCCTGGCTGCCGATGGCGTCGTAGAGTAGGCGCACGTCGACGCCGGCCTTCGCGCGCTGGATCAAAGCTTCGGCGATCAGGCGGCCCGCCGTATCGCTGGCGAAGGTGTACGATTCGAGCCACACGCGCGTCTGGGCGCTACGAATGTCTTCGGCCATGCGCGCAAGCATCGGCGCCGACTCGACGAACAGAGTCAGCTCGTGGCCGGCGACGGAAATCACGGGCGGCTCGTCAATGTCAGCGGCCGGGGCGACCGCCTGATGCGTGGACACATGGCTCATGCCTCTATCGTAGACAGAAGGCGGCCGATACCGAGCGCGGGAGGATGCCGGATGCCTGAAACAAGTGCGTATCAGGCGGCGCAGCCCGCATATTCTGTATGCGCGACACGGCGTGCGATGAGAATCGGGGCGGCCGGTTCCGGCCACGGCCGGCTCACTGCGAAGCCACGGAGCCATGAAGCCGCGGAGGCACGGACAAAATGCGGACCGATAGCAACGGAACGTCGTAGTCCTGTCCTTGCTGGTTTGGGATGGAGCGCGAGCTATGAGAGGCGTTACCATTCGAGCAGTCAGCCCGTCGTTCCGATCGAGGCAAGGAGGCCTGCAATGCCGCGCCGAAAGAAATTGGCCGCTGCGACGATTCTTATCGCCTGTCCTTTGACTTGGATCGGCTACCAAGTGAATTGGGTGCGCGAGCGCAGGGCCGTGCTCAATGCGCCCGAGAAATACAATGTCTTCGAGGGAATCCAAACGGCCATTTCGCGCTCGGGAGAAGAATTCATCGTCGAGCCCTCTACGGACGACGCACCGTGGCCGCTCGGTTGGCTGGGCGAAAAGGGGCAGTTCGTGCTGGGGATGAATGCGAGCAAGCCGGCCGCACAGATTTCTCGCATCAGGAAGCTATTCCCCGAGGCCAAGATCGAGCTAGTGCCCGAGGAAGACATCGATTTTGAATCCCTGGCGCAAGCGGCATCTGCCCGTCGATGACACCTTGATGCCGCGCAACATAAAGAACGATAAACCCGAGCTTGACTTTCGACATGCGCCGTGTGAAAGAGTTCAGTCACAGAGATCGCAGAGGGCACGGAGAAAGAAGTATTGAGCTATTTTGCATCTCTGTGTTCTCGGTGATCTCTGTGGCTACGAATTCTTGTTCTATGTGGTGAGTCCTCGTGTTGCGCGTTGTAAAACTTGGCGGCAGCTTGCTCGACATGCCGGATCTCGCCGCGCGGCTGCGGGCGTGGCTGGCAGCGCAAACGTCGGGCAGGGCGATCCTGGTCATCGGGGGCGGGGCGCATGTCGATGCGATCCGCCGTGCCCAAGGAATTCACCACTTCAGCGATAGCGCGGCTCACTGGCTAGCGATTCGCGCGATGGCCCTGCAGGCCGAAATGATGCGCTCAATTCTGCCCGAGGCGGAGTTTTTGGTCGACGTGTCGATGCCTCAACCGCGGGGGCCTGCCGCCGGCACGCAGCTTGGGATTCTCGAGCCGTGGCGCTTCATGCGCGAAGTGGACGCCCACCGCAAAGCGCCGCTACCTGAATCTTGGGACGTGACGAGCGATTCGATCGCGGCCCGGGTTGCCGAGCTATCCGCGGCCGATGAGCTTATCCTGCTGAAAAGCGCGCTTGCGCCCTCGGCGTCGCTCGAAGATTTGGCCGCGGCCGGCTACGTCGACCGGTTCTTTCCGCAAGCCGCGAAAAAGCTGCAAGTCGTTCGCCTGGTGGACCTGCGGGCGAATCCGGCGCGCGAGTGCGTGTTCCGTCTTGCCGAGAGTGGTTCTAGATCGCCGGTCAGATGAACACTAGCGATCGAGCGCGGCCAGCGATTCCTTTGCACCGCGAATGATAAGGCCCGTATCCGAGGCCACGCCCAAGAGGCGAAATCCTTGATCGCGCCTTTGTCGCGCGTTGTCGACGCTCTTGGCCATGACACCACATGCCAGGCCGCGCGCCGCGGCGCGATCCTTGATAGCCAGCACCATTTCGGCGACGCCCGGCCCTTCCCATTGTCCCAGGTGCCCGGCCGAGGCCGACAGATCGGCCGGCCCGATGAAGAGGGCGTCGACGCCTGGCACGCTCATGATTTGATCCAGCGACTGATAGGCTTCGACGGTTTCGATGAGCGGGATGACCAACGTGCGATCGTTCGCGCCGGCGGTCGCCTCGGCCAGGTGCATCGACCAGCCGGTGGCCCGCTCGCCTCCCACGCCGCGAATGCCTTGCGGCGGATACTTGGCGAACCGCACGGCCCGGGCGACTTCCTCCGCGCCCGTGACTTGCGGCACGATGATGCCTGCGGCGCCGATATCGAGAACGCGTTTGATCAAGCCTTGCTGAATTTCGGCAATCCGCACCAGCGGCGTCGTCTCGCTGCCGCGCGTGGCGCGAATGTGCTCCAGAAGGGCTTTGAAGTCGAGATGGCCATGTTCGGCGTCGATCACGACCCAATCGAAACCCAATTCGACGGCAATCTCGGTAATCGTGGCCGCCTCGAGCGTGACCCACAGGCCGCGCGTGAACTGCCCGGCGGCGAGTTTCTCCTTAAGCACGTTGCGATAGGTCGCCATGAGTCGACGTTCCTGGCCTTTGAGAACAGTAATTTCCGAATCCACTTGATATACTGCGAGTTTGCGACATTCTAGTGAACGGACCGCGCTCCAGCGACACCTGCAATGAATCGTTTGGCGCGAGCTTTGGCCCGCACCACGTGGACCTGCAAATAACCAGCCAAGAAACCAGGAACAAAGAGCAAGCCGCTAATGAGAAGACAACATGACGTTCGGTTTAAAGCAATACTCCAGGGATCGGTAGTAATCCTATTCCTCTTGCAGCTACCAGCTCGCGGAGATTCGCCCTATACGCTCACCGACTTGGGCGTGGTGCAAATCACGGGGGGCGGAGCCAAAGACATTAACCAGTCGGGCCAGGTCGCACTAAACCTTGCTGGCACCGGCTATGTTTGGACCAACGGCGTTCTTACGCCTCCCGGCGGCGTCTTCAACAACAATGTTTCGTTCGCGATCAACGACTCGGCCCACCTTGCCTGGACGCAGAATCTGAACGCCGTGTATTGGAACGGGACGACGACCATCCAGTTGCCCGACCTGGAGCAAGACGGCGCCTCGGCCCAGGACATCAATGATTCTGATCAGGTCATCGGATACTCTTACCGTCCTAGCATCCTGCAATATCGCGCGGTGCTTTGGAACGGAACAACCGCGACCGATCTCGGCGCGCTGACGCCCAATGGGGGGAGCTACGCGTACGGAATCAACAACGCCGGCACGATCGTCGGTCAATCGAATAACCTGCCCGTGCAATGGATCGGTGGCGCGATCGGCCAGCTTGGATTGCCTGCTGGAATGACCATCGGCGCGGCATACAGCGTCAACGAAGCGGGACAATCCGTCGGCTATTCGACACCCTCTTCGCCGTTCACCTTGACGGCCACTCTTTGGAATGGAACTCAGCCGGTGCTGCTCCCCAGCCTGGGCACGCGAACCGATACGGAAGCGTTCGGCATCAACAATTCGGGAGTGGTCGTGGGCATGGCCGAATTCGGATTTCAGAATTCACCCCGCGCGTTTATCTATAGCGGCGGCACCATGCAAGATCTCACGACGCTGGTCAATCAGCCCGGTTGGGTCTTGCAGCAGGCCAATGCCATCAATGACGCCGGCGACATCGTGGGTATCGGGACTTTGAACGGCCAGACGCACGCCTTTGTTTTGCGAACGGTACCTGAACCCTCGACCGGTTTGCTCGTGGCATTCGCGATGACGATCTGGCTTGCCCGTCGCCGAATCCGCAATCGATGATGAGGCGGTCCGCTGGCCCAGTACCGATCGGAAACGTGGTTGTCCGATCTTTGTATTAAACGTAATCGCTTGTCGAGACGTTCAGCGATTTTGCCACGTCGTTGATCTGTCCCCAGGTCATGTCATCGAGCTCAATGCCGCGAGCTGTGCGGGCGAAACGGGTGCGCTCTTCGGGCTCGCCGGGCATGAGGATTTCGCCGTCGGGCGTGACGGTGCGCGAGCTTTTTACGAAGTCGATGTATTGTTGCACTTCCTTCGCGAAGGCATCCTCGGATTGGAAGCGATGCGGATCGATCGTGATCGTGAACATGGCCTGTTCCAGCCGCGGTACGTTCGATCGCGAGCAGCCGCCGCCCGTGAGCGCGCCGGCCAGCATCTCGACCATGACGCCCAGGCCAAACCCTTTGTGACCGCCGACCGGTAGGATCGCCCCCGGCGGATCGGCGTAGAAAACCCGCGGGTCGTTCGTGGGCCGCCCCTGGGCGTCGATGATCGCATTGTCGGGCACGAGCTGCCCCTTGTTGAACGCGACGCGAATTTTCCCTTCGGCGATCGCGCAGGTCGACATATCGACCAAGAGCGGCTTTCCGCCGCGCACCGGTACGGCGATGGCGATCGGATTGGCCGACAGCCGGCGGTCGATACCACCCGTCGGAGCGACGAGGATGCCACCTCCCGAAGTGTTCACGAAGCAGAGCGAGACCAAACCCGCTTGGGCTGCCATTTCGGCCCAGGCGCCGACGCGACCCACGTGTCCCGAGTTGAACAGCGCGACGGCCGCGATCGCGTGTTCCTTGGCCAGCTTGATAGCGAGGTCCGTGGCGTGCCGGGCCATCACCTGGCCGTAGCCGAGTTGCCCGTCGAGCACGCCGATCGAGCCGGCGTTGATCACCGTACGAGGCAGCTGATTCGGAACCAGCTTCTTCTCGCGCACCCAGTTGATGTAGGGGGCGATGCGAATAACGCCGTGCGAATCATGCCCGACCAGGTTGGCCTCGACCAGATGCTCGCCGACGGCGGCGGCTTCGGCCGGACCGGATCCGGCGGCTTCGAAAATGGCGGCGGCGAGCCGCTCGAGAGGAGCTTTTTGGACGAGCATCGGGCAGATTCCTTCATCGGGGCCGGCATCGATTGACCGCGCAAAGCGCGACAAGTTCGCCAGTGTAGCGGTTGCCGGAGGCCGGGCCAACGACCGCGATGCGGTGGATTGCTCGCGTCGTGCGTAGACGCTCCAGGCGCGCTCCAAGGCGGCCACGTTCTCCAGTGCGTAGCACGATGCCAGTGCGCGGTCGTAGCCATCACGCAGAGCCGCCGCGGCAAAGTCGACGAACTTGCGACGATCGCCCCGCTCGATCAGGAATTGCAGCAACGACAGGCTTTGTCCGTAGAAGACTCCTAGCCGGTCGCGTTGCGGATAGTCGGCAAGCGTCAGCAGGTCCGCCAGGCGGAACTGCTCGCCGCGCGCGAGCGCACGATGAAAGACCTGCAAATGGGCTGCCTGCCGCGCGGCAGGATCAGCCGTCACGGCCATTCCCTCGTCGATCCAGCGAGGCAGCTCGCCCGTGGTAAGTCGCCCGTCGATGATCAGATGCACCAGCTCATGGGGCAAGTGGTCGAGCCATACGGAGCGGTCGGCACGCACATCAATGCGTCGTTGCACCTTCGCGCCATCGGCGTGAATCGTACATGCCGCAAACGTGCAGTCGGCCATGGCTCCGACGGCCGCGCGATAGCCAGTCAAATGCGGATGCAAGACGAGCGCACATTTTGGGTGCCAGCATTCGTCGTTCTTGGACCCGAACCATGTCCGCAAAATCTCTGTGCGCATCGTCTCGCAGCGCTCGGCAATCTGCGGACCGACGGCAGTCGCGCCGAACGAGTAGATACGAAAATTGGCGGTCTCGGTTGCATGCCAACGGGCGGGGCGCGATCGGCATGGCCCGGAATTACCGGCGCCAAACGCGGGCACGTAGCTGGCGCTGGCCATGATGAAAAGTGCCGTGCAGATCCGGCCGAGCCGGGCTCGCCGCGTGGAAACTACAGCACGCCGCGCAACCCAAGCTGCGTACGTTCCGAAGAGTCTGGAGGGGGGCATAGGTATTGCTTAGTGCGAGGTGCGAAAGAGCCGACTCGAGCGCTGCGGTTTGTCGAGCGCTCGAGCCGGCGGCCCTGGCTGAGGCGGCAGCCAAGAGCATGTCCCTCGAATCGTTCTAGGGCATGCGTGTGAAGTGTGGGGCAGGATGCGGTTCGAGCCAGTCCCAAGCCGCGTGCCAGCACCGTTTCCACCACGGGGAGTAGCGCGAAGCTGGTGCGGAAATGGTGCCGCAGTATTCGTAGCCACAGGCCACGACGGGCGTCGCGCAGTTCACCAGGCGCACCGACTGCAGTCGGTATCGCGCTTGCCGTGGCAGGACGACCAGACCGCTGCGCGTCGCGCAATTGGCGGGACCTGACGCCAGTTCCAGGCAAGGCTCGGGCAGGTCCGACGAATCGATCGCGGCTCCGTCCAGTGGGCCTCCGACGAATGACAGTCGATACAGGCTGACGCCTTCCGGCGTCTGGATCATTTCAGGCGGCAGTAGAATTAAAGAGTGTTTCATGGTCGTTTACCCCAGCAGGCATGCGACGACGAGGTATGTCGCGATACTCACCACACCGGCGATGGGATAGAAATCGGCCAGCATGAATCCGTCCGACTCGGGGATTCTGTCTGGAGCTGGCACTTGCGTGCGAAACACGACGAGCCTCCTTTGGTTTTCTGCATGCCTCGTCCGCTCGCCTCGGACGTTGCACTCTTGCGGTTCTCACTCAACGAAATTCTACGCGAGCGTCATCGATTTCGAGCGCAGATATGTCGTCAAATCGAACCTCCGCCGCGTCTACAAAGCGCAAACGCAGGCTGCGGTGCGGCATCGCGCGCCAGCGCGACGGAAACACCCATTGCCCTGAAAGCACGGGCGACAACGATGGTTGAGAAAAATGTTTGCGCGTTGTTGATGCGGAGCCAACGACTATTTACAGAGCGTTTGCGCCATAGCAGCCGAAAAAGCGGTACAATTGCCGACAGAAGCAACCTGCCACGATGCACTTCCATTGCAACGCCCGCCGAAGAACGCTGCTCACGATGGAGCCGCAAAATATTTTGTCGGCGCGTGTGGACACGCCATGTGCGTTTCATCAGGCAGTTCGGCACGGGGAGCCATAAGAAATGGACGCCATGTATTTGATTCTCGGCACGGTCTTCTTCGCACTGTCGTGGGGATTGGTCGTGCTCTGCGACAAGGTTCGTAGCTAGGCTGCGTTCGCAACGAGAGAGTGCTCGTAGCTAAAGGCACTGGAGTTAACGCCATGAATCCGCTGTACGCGGCCGGCGCGGTCATCTCCGCGCTGTTGATGATCTATCTGACGATTGCGCTTTTGAAGCCGGAGTGGTTCTCATGAGCTTGTTTACCATCGGGCAAATCCTGCTGTTTCTGTTCGTGCTCGTGGCACTGGCCAAGCCGCTCGGCCGATTCATGACCCGCGTCTTCGAAGGGCGCCCCTGCGGACTGGACGTCGTCCTCGGCCCTGTCGAGCGCTTGATCTATCGCCTGGCCGGCGTGCGCCCACAGGAAGAAATGACGTGGAAGGTCTACGCCGGCGCGATGCTGCTGTTCAACTTCCTGGGCTTCCTCGTCGTTTATCTTCTGCAGCGCACTCAGCAGTGGCTGCCGTTGAACCCGCAGAGCTTTGCCAACGTCTCGCCCGATTCGTCGTTCAATACGGCGACGAGCTTTGCCACGAATACCAACTGGCAGGGCTACGGCGGCGAATCGACGATGAGTTACCTGACGCAAATGTTGGGGCTGACGGTGCAGAATTTCGTGTCGGCGGCGGCCGGACTGGCCGTACTGGCGGCGCTGATTCGGGGATTTCGCAGCCGGCCGGCGCCCAAGGCTGGCGAAGAGAAGGCCATGACGCACGGCGAAGGATTGATCGGCAACTTCTGGGTCGATCTGACGCGCAGCACGCTCTACATATTGCTGCCGCTATCGATCGTGCTGGCGGTGTTCCTCGTCTCGCAGGGCGTGGTGCAAAATTTCGCCCCTTATGAGACGGCACAACTCGTCCAGCGCACCAAGGACGCCACCGGTCAGGAAGTGGCCGAACAACTGTTGCCGCTGGGGCCGGCGGCCTCGCAGATCGCCATCAAGCAATTGGGCACCAACGGAGGCGGATTCTTCAACGTCAATTCCGCGCACCCTTACGAAAATCCCACCCCGCTGGCGAATTTCTTTGAACTCCTGGCGATTCTCGTGATCTCGGCCGCGCTGTGCTATACGTTCGGCGAGATGGTCGGCGACACACGGCAGGGCTGGGCGATCCTGGCCACGATGCTGCTGATCTTCGTTCCGCTCGTGTTCCTGTGCGCGGGCTTGGAGGAGCATGGCAATCCGGCTTTCGCCGCGCTCGACGTCGACCAGCAGCCCAGCGATCAGCAGCCGGGGGGCAACATGGAAGGCAAGGAGGCCCGCTTCGGTATCGGCCCTTCGGCATTGTGGGCCAGCGCCACGACGGCCGCCTCGAACGGCAGCGTCAACTGCATGCACGATTCGCTGACGCCGATGGGCGGTTTCGTCCCGATGTGGCTGATGCAATTGGGCGAGGTGATTTTCGGCGGCGTCGGCAGTGGTCTCTACGGCATGCTGGCGTTTGCCATCATCACGGTCTTCGTGGCTGGCCTGATGGTCGGCCGCACGCCGGAATATCTGGGCAAGAAGATCGAAGCCTATGAAATGAAGATGGCTTCGCTGGTCATTCTGTTTCCGCCGCTGGTCGTGCTCGTGGGTGCGGCGATTGCCGTGGTGACGCCGGGAGGGCTCGTGACTCCGGCCGGCACGCCCACGATTCCCAATCCTGGGCCGCACGGCTTCAGCGAGGTGCTCTACGCATTCTCGTCGGCCGGCAACAACAACGGCAGTGCCTTTGGCGGACTGAGCGCCAACGTGCCGTTCTACAACACGGCGCTGGGCATCGTGATGTTGATTGCCCGTTATTGGCTGGCCGTGCCGATCCTGGCGATCGCCGGTTCGCTGGCGGCAAAGAAAGTTACGCCGCCGAGCGCGGGCACGCTGCCGACGCATGAACCGCTGTTCGTGGTCCTGCTGGCGTCGATCGTGATCATCGTGGGCGCGCTCACGTTCATTCCAGCGCTTGCGCTGGGGCCGGTCGTCGAGCAGTTGCAAATGTTCGCCGGCTGAACTGTCTGATTCCAAAAATCGATTTCGCCTGACAGGGCGCTTTACACAAGCAGCAATTCCCATGGCCAAGCAAGTTCAAGCAAAACCGCTCTTCGACCCCGCGATTGTTCGCCGGGCGCTTGTCGAGTCGTTCAAGAAGCTCGACCCGCGCCGCCAGGTGCGCAACCCCGTCATGTTCACCGTACTGGTAGGGAGCGTTCTGACGAGCATCCTGTGGGTGCAAGCTCTCGTTGGGACGGGCGAGGCGCCGGCGCGATTCATCCTTGCCATTTCCGTGTGGCTGTGGTTCACCGTGCTGTTCGCCAATTTTGCCGAGGCCATGGCCGAGGGACGCGGCAAGGCCCAGGCCGATGCCTTGCGCCGTGCCCGCCGCGACGTGATGGCCAAGAAATTGCGCGAGCCGAAGCGTGACGCGCGGCGCGAATCGGTCGCGGCGACCACGTTGCGCAAGGGGGACGTGATCCTGGTCGAAGCCGGCGATCAGATTCCCGCCGATGGCGAAGTGCTGGAAGGGATCGCATCGATCGACGAGAGCGCGATCACGGGCGAAAGCGCCCCGGTCATTCGCGAGAGCGGCGGCGACCGCAGTAGCGTCACGGGCGGCACGCGGATCCTTTCCGATTGGCTGATCGTCCGCGTCGGTGCCAACCCTGGCGAGACGTTTCTCGACCGCATGATCAACCTGGTGGAGGGGGCGAAGCGTCAGAAGACGCCCAACGAGATTGCCCTCGATATTCTGCTCGCGGCGTTGACGATCGTCTTCTTGCTGGCTTGCGTTACGCTATTGCCGTTTTCCTTGTACAGCGTGAAGGCGGCAGGGCAGGGGACGCCGATTACCGTGACCGTGCTCGTGGCGCTCTTGGTGTGCTTGATTCCCACGACGATCGGAGGCCTGCTGTCGGCCATTGGCATTGCCGGTATGGATCGTATGATTCAGGCCAACGTCATTGCCACGAGCGGCCGGGCCGTCGAGGCTGCCGGGGACGTCGATGTTTTGCTTCTAGATAAAACCGGCACCATCACGCTGGGCAATCGCCAGGCGGTCGAATTCACGCCGGCCGACGGCGTCGATCTGCAGACGCTGGCCGAAGCGGCGCAACTATCGTCGCTGCCCGACGAAACGCCCGAGGGACGCAGCATCGTCGTCTTGGCCAAAGAGAAATACGGCCTGCGCGGCCGCGAACTCGATGGCCAGGCGGAGTTTATTCCGTTCTCGGCGCAGACGCGCATCAGCGGCGTCAATCTCGATGGCCGCCATTTGCGCAAGGGAGCCGTGGACGCCATCGATTCCTACGTCGCTCAGCACGGCGGCGCGCTTCCAGATACCTTGCGTGCGCGGGTCGACGCGATCGGCAAGCAAGGGGGCACACCCCTGGTCGTTGCCGAAAACAATCGCGCGCTCGGCGTCATCTACTTGAAGGACATCGTCAAAGGGGGCATCAAAGACCGCTTCTCCCAGTTGCGGCAGATGGGCATCAAGACCGTGATGATCACGGGCGACAACCCGCTCACGGCTGCGGCGATTGCCGCCGAGGCGGGGGTCGATGATTTTCTGGCCCAGGCCACGCCCGAGACCAAGCTCAAGCTGATACGCGACTATCAGGCCGGCGGCCGTTTGGTGGCCATGACCGGCGACGGCACCAACGATTCGCCGGCCCTGGCCCAGGCTGACGTGGCCGTGGCCATGAACTCTGGAACTCAAGCGGCGAAGGAAGCCGGCAACATGGTCGATCTCGACTCCAACCCGACCAAGCTCCTGGAGATCGTCGAGGTCGGCAAACAGTTGCTGATGACGCGCGGCTGCCTGACGACCTTCTCGATCGCCAACGACGTCGCCAAGTACTTCGCCATTCTGCCGGCGCTGTTTCTGGTCGCGTACCCGGAGCTGGCGCCGCTCAACATCATGCATCTGACGTCGCCGTTCAGCGCCATCCTGTCGGCGGTGATCTTCAACGCCATCATCATCATCGCCCTGATCCCGCTGGCGCTGCGCGGCGTCGCCTACCGGCCGATCGGCGCGGCGGCCATGCTGCGCCGCAACCTTTTCCTCTACGGTCTCGGCGGCGTGATCGTGCCCTTCGCCGGCATCAAGCTCATCGACCTGCTCATCAACGCGGTTCACCTGGTGTG
>DASZWQ010000139.1 GCA_035546535.1 Pirellulales bacterium
GAGGAACATCCAACGAGAACCAAACCGTCAACAGACGCTGCGGCCGCGCGAGACCCGTGAGGGGTCTCACGGGCCGCCAAGCCCAGTCACCCTACATCTTATCCAAGCCCAAAAACTGTCCAACAATTGGGGTCCACCTTATATAGCCCGTCGATCCCAGATTGAAGATCGCCGTGTCGATCAGAGACGGAACGCCGTTGGGCGACCACTTGGTCGGATCAAGAAGACTGCCCGACACAGGATTGGCCCAGGAATAATCGATGCCGTAAGCGACGGGCGCGCGTACGGCACAGGTTCCAATCACGGCGAGCACGAGCGCAACGGCTGCTTTTGGAATTCTCATGTTCCGACCTCAATAGCATCCAGATAATGAAAAATGAAAGAACTATCGCGTGCAAGATTTCACTCGATTCGCGGCGCAGTAAATATCTGTTCGTGCGCGAGCACATCGATGGCATCAACGCAGAACGCCCGGCCGGATCGGATATGAATGCGCTACCTAAGAGGGCAGCTTGATCGGCCGTCGAAAAGATTACCCAGTAGCGTGCTCCGCCAAAGAAGTCGAGCCATGACGCTCGTAACGCCCAGTTTGACCGGGCGGACTGCCCTAGACTCGATCCGCAAGATCAGGTCGAGTATAAGAACTAGCGGCGCACGATTTCTACTTTAAAGCGACACCTTTCAGACTTGTAAGATAAGACGATCCTATGGATCGGGCTCCGATGGCAAGGCCATTCACTTCGGCAGTTCTGGATGGACTATTTGTCGCACTGAATGTATCCGAAACATTGAATCAACGAGAAACGTCCGGCCACACGTGCATCCTGGTGGTGAGCTCGCGATAGAAGGCTTCCATCTTCGCCGACAATTCGGCCAGTCGCACCGGCTCTGTTTGCGACAAGTCCCGCGACTCGGCCACGTCGTCGCTGATCCGATACAGACTGAAATCGGTCAGCTTCGCGGCCCGGGCGGCCGCGGCGTTGCTTTCGGTGATATTACTGACCTGCGGTAAAGCGCCGCCGTCGAGCCGGGCCAAAAGTTTCCAGGGACCGTCGCGCATCGCCACGCGCTGTTCGTTCAGCGCGTTGTAGTAGACCCAGAACAGCGGCCGCTGCCGCACGATCTCGCGGCCGTGCAACACCTCGGCAATGTTGGTGCCGTCCAATGCGAGAGTGCCGGGAAGTATCGCGCCTGCCAGCGCCGCGAATGTGGGGAGCAGATCCAACGAGCTGACCGGTTGATCGCATGTCGTGCCGGCCGGCGCATGGCCCGGCCAACGCACGATGCCGGGCACCCGGAATCCGCCGTCGGTGGTCCACAGTTTCATGCCCCGCAGTGGGCCGGGCGATCCGTAGCAGCGCACACCGGCCGGGTACCGCTCGAGCGTCTCGGGCCCGTTGTCGCTCGTGAAGAGCACCAGCGTGTTCTCGGCCAACCGCAAACGATCGAGCGTGTCGAGCACTTCCCCCACGGCCAGATCGACATTTTCGACGTTGGCGAAGTATTCCGCCTGGTTCTCGTTTCTTGCCACGGCTTTATAGCCAGCCACGAGTTCCGGCGGCGACTTCACCGGTTCGTGTGGCTCGTGAAACGGCAGATACAAAAAGAAAGGTTGGTCAGGTTTGCGATCCACGTGCGATGTGAGCCAATCGATTCCCTCCGCGGCGGCCAGGCGACAACTGAATCCCTTGAGCGGGCCAACGCGCTTGCCGTTCCGCACGTAATTGGTTGGGTTTTCGTGCGAGGGGTGCGCGTTGTTTTGCGTCGCCATCCAGTGGTCGAAGCCGGCGTCGTTTGGCTGCGGCTGTCGTTTATCGTTGAAGGCGGCGTTGCAATGCCACTTACCCGCCATCGCCGTGGCGTAGCCAGCTTCGCGAAGGACGCGCGGCAGCGTCACTTCTTCCGCGCGCAGGTGGACGAGATGGCGGGCCAGCGGCGAGTTCTCCGCTTGATTCGCCTGAGGAATCCAGTCATAGACACCGGCGCGGTTCGGGTTGCGCCCGGTCAACAATCCGACGCGTGACGGCGAGCATACCGGGGCCGCCGTATAGTAGCTGGTGAAGCGAATTCCCTCGGCAGCCAGCCGATTCAAGCGGGGAGTGCGAATATGAGGGTGACCATAGCAGCCCAGGTCTCCCCAGCCGAGATCGTCGCAAAGGATGACAACAATGTTGGGCCGATCGGCTGCCCGCGCGGTGGACGTGAAAGAAAATGCTGCGAGGACGATCGCCACGAGGAACAGATGGCTACGAATCGTGTGCGGCATATTTGCGTTTCGCAAAATCCATGGCGACGGAAAGGAGGGGCCGAGGCGCTCTAGGACCCGGCACGTCGAAAGGCATCGAGCGTGATTTCCCCTCGAATCAAGACAATTCGGCCACGACCATCGCATCTGCGTCGATTCGGTCGACGGCACATCGTCGTTTGGCAATGCATGGTCGCAGGGCGCAGGATAGTATGGGCCAATCAAACCCAATTGCTATACAGCCATCGAAATTTACCGGTATCCGCTTTGACCCGACTACGATCGTTCGCCACGCGTCGCGGCCGCGATCGAGTCGAGAACGCCCTCATCGAGCGGCGAGGTCCATGACGTCCCGACCGTCGTTGCTGCTTCCTGCAGCACATCCCGCGTTGCGCGCGGCGGCCCGCCCACGGTCCAGCGATCGAGAGCGAATGAATGAACCGCCGGCGTCTGAGACATGACGCTGTCGACTGCCGCCGCTGGCAGGGCAGGTTCCGTCTTCCCCAGGAACGCTGCCAGTCGGTCGACCGGCGCTACGCTCGCTTGCCAAGGGACGGACGGCAGCAAAATGGCGGTTTGCAAGATATCCTCCGCGGAGGTTGTTGAATCCGCCGCGACGCCATCGACCGGCACCGTGCCGTCTTCGGGTAGAGACGCACCCGTGGCAAGCATCGCTGCTTCGGGCGCGGATTGTGCGGCCGATACGACATTCCAGCGCGTGCCGTCCGAGACGAGCGTAGCGCTCTGCCCCGGGCCCAGGCTGAGGGATGAGACGCCCGAGGTGCTGCCGCTGGGCAGGATGTCGGTCCCCTGGTCGGCGTTCAACGTGGCGGCGCCGCTGCCATTATTGGTGATGATCACCTGAAGGTTTTTGGCGGCGGCGACCGGGGGCATTATCAAAGTGCTCGTGGTGCCGGTGATCGTGACTGCCGAGGACGTGATATACGTGGTCGCCGTTGTGTTGATTGTCTGCGGTAGCGGAGAGAGCAGTCCCGTTAGGCCGGCTCGCTGCATCATCAGAGCACGGAGTTGCGCGCCGTCGTTGTCCGTGGGAGCAACACCATAGGCGACGACGTCGCCGAAGGTGGTCGTCGAACCGAGTTGGGTGAACGACTGATACGAAGGATAGTCGTAGAAGCCATTGAGCATCTGATCGCTGCGGCCGCTAGCAAGTTCGGCCCAATCGCCGGAGGCATTTCCGGCGCCGCCGTCGCTGACGTACAACTGCTGAGGCGCGCCATTGGCATAATATCGCCACGGTCCCGCCGCAAGCCCGCCGGCCCCGGGCGACCCGACGTCGGCCCACTCGAAGGACAAGAGTTGGTCCGTACTCATGTAGTAGTTTCCGGGGAAGGCGGCATGGGCACCGTAGTTCATGGAAATGATCGCGGCGTGCGGCTGGCCGTTCCCTAACCCGGTACTATTTCCATGCGTGTCGTTGATCCGCAGCACGGGTGCGTAGACGTTCGGCGCCAGATCGCCCGAGGCCCCTTCGTACCCGGTCATGAAAATCCGCTCGGACTTGACGCTCGTATCGGTGTCGGCGGACGACGACAGGAAGAAATCTTCGGCGGGCGCGAGCGACGTCCCGGTGAGCACGTTTTGAAAGATCGCACCCGTGGACGAATTCGCCATCCAATTGGGGACGCCGTTGTAGAGCCACTGATTCGCGCCGAACACGACGCCAGGTCGTCCAGGGCCGAGTGCATTCGGGTCGTAAGTTGGTTCGCGCATGCGTTTCATCTGCAACGTCGCTTCGGGGCCGTCGCCGGCGACGAAGGCGCCCAGAACGCCCGACTTATCCGTCCAGGAAATGACCTGTTGTATCGAGCCCACATACGAGCCGTCGTTGGATGACGGGGTCAGATACCACATGTGGCCGCTGAGGTCATTGCGGATGCCACCCGTTTCATTGAGCCGCCAGTACATCGTCGGCGACTCGAGGTTGCTGCCACCCAGGCCACTGTTGTCGGGCAACTGGCTGACCGCCGTGACCGTCAGCCCGGCACCACCCGCCCACAAGCTGTTGACGTCGGTTTGATTGAACGCGACGTTGTCCCACACGCCCCAATCCTCCATGCGCATCGACATGTTCGTGGTATTGAACGCGTTGCCGAGGATAAGTTGATCGGTGCTTGCTGTATCGTTCTGCAGCGTGCTGGGCAACACATTGCCGTTCGGATTCGCCAGCGCGAGCTTCGTGCCGTCGACCCAGATCGACAGCTTGCCTCCATCGGTGGGCTGACTCCCGTCGAACGACACGGCAATGAAGTAGTCGTGCCCCGAGACGAACGGACTGCCACCGGGGCCGGTCGCCGTGTAAACCGACTTGGCATTGTTTGGCCCCGCATAGACGACGAAATCCAAATGCGAGTCGTATCCCGATCCCGACAGGCTAAGCGAAAACACGCCGTTCGTGCCGGTCTTTTCGATCTGCGAAAAGATCAGCTGCGTGCTGCTGAAGGTGTCGCCGGCTTCGTTGTTGAAATAGACCCAGCCGGCGAAGGAGAATTTATTGTTCGTCCCGAAGTTGAAGCTATTCGGCCCCGCCGCCGTGTGCAGGTATTGCTGCGACGCACCGGACAAGTACGCCGTGGTACGCAAGTTCAGCGTGGAAAGATCCGTGGGATCGAGCCATAGTTGCAGGTCGGGCACGTCCGAGGGGAGCACGTCGCCGGTCGTGACATTGATCGGCACGCTGCGCGACACGGTTTGCGGAGTGCCCGTCGCGGTGTTCCCCAGATCACTGATCGTGACGCCCAGCGTATCGGCGCCGGCGTATCCGCTCGTGGGTGTGTAGATCACGCCGTTGACGGCCGCCAGGGTAGCGTTAATCGCGGCCAAGGGCGCCGTGATCGTGACGGTTGCGGAGCCGTTCCCCGTGATCTGCGCACTTTGCAGGCCGCCGGTTACCGACGTAGATATCACGAGCGTGCCATGCGCGGCTGCCAGCGCGAGTTGTACGTTGCTCGTGCCGGAAAGCAGCGAGCCATCCGCCACGGACATTCCGCTAAGCGGCAAATCGAGCGTCTGCTTGACCGTCAAGGGGCCAGCAGGAAGCGAGACACTGGGCGGGCCGCTGCCGACCGAGAAGTTAGCGGTACTCGCCTCGGCCGATTTTCCTCCCTGGTCGGTCACCTTTACGGCAAAAGTCTGCGCGCTCAATGGGCTGGCGTACGTGTACGACATCAACACATCGAAGCCGCCTTTGCTGTCGGCCACGATTTGGCCGTTTGAGCTCGGAGTTCCCGTAAGCGTCAGTGTATGTCCGTTACCACAGGTGATGACTGCCGAGTAGTCATTGGCCGTACTGCTCGGGTCGTCGTCTGTAAAGTGAAAGACGGGTGCGTTCGCGAGCGGCACGCCCGCCGTGGCCGCCGGCGGTGAAAGCGTTGGGCCAGCTGCGAGCCAACTGGACGAAATCTGTGCCAGATCCTGCGCGTTGACGATGCCGTCGCCATTGACGTCCCCGACCAGGCCCCCGCCCCCCGCGCGAAGCCAGTTGGAAGTGACGACCGCGAGGTCTTGCGTATTCACGATGTTGTCTTGGTTCGCGTCTCCCGGAATCGGGCTGGAGACGACGCTGAACATGAGACGCGGTTCTAGTTCCTCGACGCGAGGTTTGCGCGGCACGAGTCGTTCCCTTACGAATTGGCAAAGTGAGCGCGCGCAGGTACACGCGCTAAAAACCGTCGAGGGAAGCCCGAACTGCCCGCCACGGAGAAGTGGGTCGGGGCGTTTGCAACGCAGCCTGCGCGCTAGTTCGTACGGCGCGCACGAAAGGCGCGTCGCAGGAACGGAAATCGCAAGCAGGTGCGGCGCCGCCAGCCCGACTGACGCTAAGCACAACGCTTGAACTTAGAGAGATGCCTCCAAATACGTTCGCCTCTGTTCGTGCATCCTTAGGATAGATGGAAGCGCATAATTCGCAAGCATTGCGCACGCCACATTTACAACCTCATCAGGGGGGGCGATCGCCGTCATATC
>DASZWQ010000140.1 GCA_035546535.1 Pirellulales bacterium
TACGTCGAGTTCCGTCAGCGGGGCAATATGCCCGGTGCCTGACGGCAGAAGACGGACGGAATGACTTGGCGATTTGAGCATCGCGTCTATGAGAAAGAGAAATGAATCGAACGTGCCGCCGAAACTTACATAGGCGAGATCGGGCGCGGTCTTGCCTTCGCCGTGATCGACTGGCGTCTTGTAGGTGTAGGTGCCGTTTTGCACCTCATAGGTCTCCGCGACATCACCCTGCGGATTGTGCCCGCGGACGATCAGACTCTGGAGCGTGCCGTCCGGAGCAAAGCGGTTCTGCTCGTCCATCTCGGAGACAAAACCGCGGAGGTTAAAACTGAATCGGGACCAATGAGTGCCGTCCTTCGTGGTCCAGATCGCCGTCTGGCCGTGTCGTGACACACCATTGCTCGAGGTCAGCGTCCATATCTTCGCGTCCGCAGGCGGTTTGGCAAGCTGGTCGTCCGGCGTTTGCGCCATCGCTGATGTGACGACGAACAAGGCGGCAATGAATGCGGCTGTGCGGATCATGGATTTCCCCCGAATTGCGCCCAAACAGACTTGAGAGATAGTCACGCTTATCGCTTTTTGTAGAGGCGCGCCAATGCTGCACTGCCGAAATCACGCAAATGTGGGACCTCGGCGGTGCTGATCGGCACGCCATTACAGCTACACGTCTTCAATACATGAGCGTGACCGTGATCGAATCGCCGTAAGAGCCGGCAGCAATGTATTGCCCTGCCGGAATACGGCCGTAAGTCGCGTAGGTGACCGTACCCAGCGAAAGCAACGCGCTGAAGCTCTGGGTGACCGTTCCGCCCGTCCCATCTCCCCAAATGGCGGAATATCCCGAGGTCGTGTAGATATTGTAGCTGAGCTGGCTGGCCCCCATTGCCATGTGGCGCGGCGAGAAGGTCCCGCCCACCCCCGCCGACAACGCGATTTCGAATGAAGGAAGAAGACCAATCCCGAGGGGGCATTGGATTCTCAAATTTCCGTTGGCCTCGCCAGGGAAGCTGTCGCTTGCACTGTAGGCCGCAAAATGGATGTCGGTCGCCGTCAACGTCGGCGCGCCGCCGGCAAGCGTACAGCCGGACGCCAACGCCGGCCCGGCGCAAGATGCGCAAAGCACCATCGTCGCTCCGACGACGAGGCTACGATGCACCGGATACCACCGGTCGGCACAGCGCGGGTCCCAGTTTGGGAAAGTGCCCGTCTGTCACTGGGGGCGGAGCAATCACAAATTCGCAGACTCCTTCGGGCAACGAGAGCGTGACCGTTGAGCGTGCGGTCAAATCGTCTATATAGATTTGGCCCTTGTGGCCGACAACGAGCTTCATCCCGCCGTCGCCAAGCGTCGCCAGACTTCCCACAGGCGGAAACAGTCCATCTTCAAGACGCACGGAAACGAGCAACGGATGCCGCTTGCGCGGCGCAAGGTCCACGACGACCGCGCCGCCACGGCTCGGTTTTGCGACACGCTCGTCCGTTTCGACAACCGTTGAGATCGGGTAGTCGTCAGGGTTCACGCCGATGTGGTTCGCGATGAAGGGAGTGAGTCCCGGCACCAAAGCATCGCCCGATTCATCGGACACGGCCACAGGTCGATGCTCGAGGTAGACTTGAATATTGGGCAAGCCCGTTTTCACCAGCGCGACAGCGCCATCACTCTGGCGTGCCACCAGGATATGTTTGTCCACAACGACAACTGTGCCGTTCAACCCGGCGCGCATTCCGGTGGCGGAGCCGGAGCTCGACAGGTCGAGGTCGCCCGACGCGTGCTCTCCGAACCAATCGGTCTGCGCATCAAAGCCTGCGCCGTAACCCGCGTGCCCGCTCAGCCGATAGCCGAAGCCGCCGTCAGGATCGGCATCGCGAGCGTAAGACATTGAGGCGGTGTCAGCGCTGCCGGAACTCGAAGAAGCTGACACGGAAGTCCTTGGCCCCAGCAACACACTGAATGTCGTGGAGGCGTACCAGCGATTTGCGTTCCTGTCGTAGAACCCCGACAGCGTAAGAGATCGGCCACCGCAATCAAGCGCGTAACTCACCGTCGAAAGGCGGGACGCGGAGCCCCTATCGACGCTGCGGTCGATTTCGGAAAAGGATACTGCGCCGAACCGGTCGAGCGACGCGCTGATGCCGAGTTGGAGCCGATCGCGATCCTGAGGCGCGCCTGCGACCTTCGTGAAATCCGCATATCCGGCGGAGGCGGAAGACCAAGATCCGAAGAGCATAAACCGGTCCCAGCGACTATGAAATCCCGCGGAGATCAGGCCGCCAGAACGACCTTTACTGAGGCTTCCGGCTGCGTCGGCGTCGATGACGGCAATAGGCTGCCACGCGAAAACCAGCCCGGCGCCTGCCATCTGAACATCTGCCGAGACTTCGCTCTGCGTCTCGACTGTAAGTGCCGGGGTGACACCGTGGCGGAACGTTGCCGACGCCATCGGCCTGTCATACCCGAAACTATCGACGCCGTAGCCGCGCCGAAGAAAGCCCGTGTCGAGCGAATATGCACTCAGTCCCGGCGCGAGCAAGTCGCCAGTGTCGTAGATCGAGATGGTCTGCGTCGTCTGCCGTCCAAGCACATCAGTCATGACGACGGTCGCGTCGCTGCCGCTGCTGACGATCGGCAGGTTTCGCAACTCGAAGGGACCAGGATCGACCTCGGTTTCGAAAACCTTGGTCGCGCCGATCAAAACATCGACAGAGGCGGGTACTGCTGTTTGCCCAAAGAACTGCGGAAGTGGAGTTGTCACGAGATCGGGCCGCAGCGTGAAATCGGAGGCCAGCTGAAAGCCTGCAAAGCGCACCGAGCGAGCCCACGGCAGGCTCCCGCTAATGGCATCGCCGACCGTCCAGCGTCGTACTTGAAGCGGATCGTCGACAATATAGGCGGTGTCGAGCCGCACGCCTTCGCTGTGGCCGGCGAGCGCGCGCGCGAAACCCGACGCGAGTAGCGTGCCGTGAGAAGTAAAGTAGGACGCCGAACCGGAAAACCCCAGACCTGTTTGAGCGAATGTTCGGAGATCGGAAACTTCAGCGGATACATCATAGTTCAGTTTCAAGCCGGACGGCGTGGGGTCGGTCTCATATCGCACGGGGGGACGAAGGTCGAACACATGCGGTACGAGATTTCTGTCCGGCGCGGTGACCATCAGACGCTGGTTTGCCTCGTCGAGCATGGCGCCGACTTCCGTATCGACACCGACAGTCACGTCTGCGGAATTGCCGGCCAGCGTTAAGCCTTCGCTGGCCAATTCCCGGCGTGACAGCACGAAATCCGCTCCACGGCGCCACACGAGGAGCGTGTGATGCGTGCAAATACCATTGATCCAGAGTTCGAGCGCCATCTGATGCGACTCCGATCCCAGGGCAGGGGAAGAACAGGCGAGCAACGCCGCCGCGAGACAGACTCGGCGCGCGAACATGTCAGTCGATCGCGAGCGGGATTGAAATGTGGCGGCCTGCGCGGTCGTCGTCTCCTTCCAGGCTTAGTCCTTCCGTGGACGCGATATCCCCAACGCTCCACGCACGCGTAGCACCCGCAAGGACATAGGTCAGTGCATGCGAAGATACTCTTCTGCGCTGCCCGGAATGTGACACAAGTTCGAGGTTGGTGAATTTGGCGCGTCGTGCCCCGCTATTGTGGGCCTCGAGGCGCACCCCTGTGTTCTCTTTGAATGCGGTCCAAGTTACATCCGGGGCGTGCCCCTCTCCCGAAAACAGGGGAACGCTGAACTGAAGAAGCACACGCGGGCCCTGGGTGACTGCTGCGGGATCGGGCAATTGCGTGACCAGGATTCTATAGCTTCGTTCGGTTTGCGACTGGGCGGGCGGTGCAAGGAGCAATCGCACGATCTGGGAACGCCGGGGATCGAGACGGACAAACGGCGGGCTGACGATGATGTCGTCGCTGGCGGCGAGAGACTCCGCGCCGTTCTGAGTCCAGGCGAAGGACTCGATCTGTATGTCGACTGCCTCGTTGCCCTGACTGACGAGGCGCAACTGCGCCGTGCCACCCGCGGCGGGCATTTCGATTGTCGTGGGAACGACCTCCAGCGAAGCCGCGCGCATCGCTTGCGGCGTGGCGGCCAGTATCAGTGCTCCGAGGATGGCGCTTCGCAAGGCGGGGATCTTCAGTAGTTCACAGTCGCAGTAACGGTGTCGGTGTAGTCGCCGGAGGGCACGAATTGCCCAGTGCCGACCTGGCCGTACAATGTGTAGTTCTGATGCGTGCCATCCGCCGTGCCGCTGACGAGCACGGTAGACATAGTGCCGTCGCCCCATTTTGTCGTATGGCCGGCATCGGTGAAGAGGTCATACGTCAATGTGTGTGAATTTCCGTCGCTCATCAGACGTGCGGCTTCGGTGCCCCCCGACGTCGTTCCCGCGTTGAGAGCGATGCTGTAACTACTGCTCGGTGTGCAGGTCACTGTGATTGTTCCGGTTGCATCGTCGGGTGACCCTAGCGACGCGTCATAGGATCCAAATGAGAGGTTGGTCGCGGCGACGGCGCAGACTTGCTGCACGGTTGCTGAAACCGCAAAAGGGACCTGCACCGTCGCGGCTTCCAAAGGAGACGCCAGGACGAACGAGGCAAGCGATATAAGGATTGCCGGGTGGAAAAATCGCTGCCGGACCAATATGTTCGCCATGGCTGCCTCCAGTGCGGGTAATTTTCTTGTACACAACTTACGCGATAGTTGTAGCGTACAGCCGTGAAGAAAACCTTAGCGGGAAGGGCTTCGGTCTCCGCCCTCCGGGCCGAGTCAAAAGCAATCGGTCGAACTGAGGAGAGGTCGTATGCAAACTTCCGCGACCGGCAATACTGCCAGCGTAATTCCGATTGAGCCGGATTCCGTCAGCGCGAGAACCGCTGCCGCATGGCGCGTTGGACACGTCCACGCAGGCCCTCTACCGGCCTTCGATCTCCCCGCGCAGAATTTCGAGCTTGATCCAGCGGTCTTCACTTTCCTCAAGCGCCTTTTGCGCAGTTGTCAAAGCGTCGCTGAGCGCGGCAAATCGCTTTTGATCGCGCGCGTATAGACCGGCGTCGGCCAATTCTTGCTGGATCTTTGCGATCTGATGTTCGAGCTTCGCTATCTCGTCCGGCAATGTTGCAAGCGCGTGCTTGTCGTTGAAGGACAGCTTGCGCCTGTTTCGCGTCGGCTCGCTCGCGGTGCGCTCGCGCGCGCGCGGCGCGGCTTGGGTAAATTCCCTGGCGGCGACGCCCGAACCACGTTGTGCCAGCATGTCGGTGTAACCGCCGGCATATTCGACAAAGCGGCCGTGACCTTCCGCCATCAGCACAGACGTCACGGTACGGTCGAGAAAATCGCGGTCGTGACTGACAAGCAGAACTGTACCGGAATAATCGGCAATCATCTCCTGCAGCAGGTCCAGTGTTTCGAGGTCGAGATCGTTGGTCGGCTCATCCAGCACCAGGAGATTTGACTCCGCCGCCAACGCGCGCGCAAGCAGTAGCCGAGCGCGTTCCCCACCCGACAACACGCGCACGGGCTGGCGCGCCTGTTCCGGCGTGAACAGGAAATCCTGCATGTAGCTCATCACATGCTTCGGCTTGCCCGCGACTGTGATTGTGGTGCCGTGTCCGCCGGTCAGCACGTCGGCGAGAGTCGTGTCCGGCAGGAGCTTGCGACGATCCTGATCCAGCGATGCCACATGGACGTTCGCGCCGATCGCGATCGTTCCGCTGTCGGGCTCCAGCCGTCCGGTGAGAAGATTGAGCAGCGTGGTCTTGCCGGAACCGTTGGCGCCGACAAGGCCGATCCGGTCGCCGCGCAGCACGCGAATCGAGAAGTCTTCGACGATCGTCTTGCCTTCATATGCCTTCGAGGCCCGGGTTGCTTCTATCACCAAGGTACCGGAGAGATCGCCTTCGCTCGCTACCATCTTCAGGCTGGACACACGGCGGCGGCCGCGCCTTTGCTTGCGCAACTCTCCCAGACCGGCAAGACGCCTCACGTTGCGTTTGCGGCGCGCGGTCACGCCGTAGCGCAGCCAGTGCTCTTCCAGCACAATTTTGCGGTCAAGTTTGTGACGTTCGAGTTCTTCCTGCTCCAGTACTTCGTCGCGCCATGATTCAAATTGCGCGAACCCGCGATTGAGCAAGCGCGTCTGCCCATGGTCGAGCCATAGCGTGCCGCGCGAAAGGTTCGAAAGGAAGCGCCGGTCATGGCTGACGAGGACCAGTGCGGAGCGCATCGAAGCAAGTTCGTCTTCCAGCCATTCGATGGCGGGAAGATCGAGATGGTTTGTCGGTTCGTCGAGCAGGAGAATGTCGGGCGAGGGTGCAAGCACGCGCACCAGCGCCGCGCGCCTCGCCTCGCCTCCGGAGACATGCACTGTTCCTTCTTCTCCGGTGAGGCCGAGCGCATTCAGCAGATATGTGACGCGATGAGGATCGTCACCGGGGCCGAGATCCGCGCGCGCATAGTCGCCGAGCGTGTGGAGGCCGGAAAAGTCCGGCTCCTGCGGCAGATAGCGAATGGTCACGCCCGGTTGGACGAAGCGCTCCCCAGAATCCGGCTCCACCAGTCCGGCGGCGATTTTTAGCAGAGTCGATTTGCCCGAACCGTTGCGACCCACCACGCACAGCCGTGCACCTTCATCGACGGCGAGCTCCGCGCCGTCGAGCAGCGGCTCACTTCCGTGAGTGACATGGACGTCTCGGAGAAACAAACGTGGAGCCATGGCGGGACGCAATACCATTGCCGGCACGATCTGGCACGCGCGGCGGCGGTCCTGCGTCAATGCGCTTACCATCAGGACGAGTGACTATAGTTTCGAGGTTTGCGGTACGTAACGAGACGAGATGGGCGAGCGGTCGTGGACGCGTCCTCACGCTGCGTTGCGTCTTGCGCACCAGGCGCGTGCCTTAAGTTTGCAAAGAAATGAGCCGGACATCCCTTTTCGAAATGCCCGGCCCGGATTGAAGGAATTTCGCCCTAGTTAGTGGTGATGGTGACCGCCACCGCCGCCACTGTTGCTATTGGAATGGTTGGAATTCCCACCGCCATTACTATGGCCGGCGAACGATCCGCCGCCGCCATTGTTGCGGCTGCCGAACATTCCGCCTCCGCCGCTGCTGTTCAACCCTCCACCACCGCCGGCATTGTTATGGCCAAACATTCCGCCGCCGCCGTTGTTGCTGAACCCGCCGCCACCGCCGCCGTTGCTACGATTACCGAACATCCCGCCGCCCCCGCCGTTGCTGCGCGCGAAGCCGCCTCCGGAATTGTTATGGCCAAACATTCCGCCGCCGCCGTTGCTGCGCGCGAAACCCGTGCTGGAATGATTGTAGGACCCGGTTCGCGCAAAGCCGCCACCTTCATTTCTTGATTTGCCAAATCCGGTCCCCGATCTCGTGAAGCCGTTGGAGCGGTACGAACCTGTGCGGTTAAAGCCTGCCTGGTGATGCAGTCCGCCCATGCCGCCGCCGGATTTCTGGTAGCCAACCCGCTCGTGGATTCCCGCGTGCAGTCCGCCCCCGCTCCGGAGTTCGCGCGCCTCGATGTGGCGCGCCGCGGCGATCGCGTGCGAACCACGATCATGGAAGTCGTGGCGTGCGCCCCCCGGAAACCCGCGGTGGAAATTCGCCGCGAACCGGCCCCGATCAAAGGCGCGATTCACGATGTGACCGTGCGCGCTGCCGATGCGGCCCCAGCCACGCGTCCGCGCCATGAACCGCCCATAGCCGCGGCGATCGATGATGCGGGTACGGACGTTGCCCACAAAAATGTCGGTGGCCGGCACGAACGACCAGAGGCTGTAGAACGCCGCGGCATCGAGCACACCCTCATAGCCGTACCAGGTCGACCAGTAGTCCGGATAGTCACCGTCTCCGTCCCACTCGCCGGGCGGGATAGGAAACCAACCGATATTGTCGTCGTCGGCGCGCCATGTCACCCACGACGGACCCCACACGTAACCCGGCACCCAGAGCCAGCCGCCATAGTTCGGATCGTAGCCCCAGCGGCCGTAGTGATAAGGCGTGTCGCCCCATGGATCAGCCGACACCCAGACCGAACCGTATTCGTCGCTATCCTCCCAGTGCCCGTTCTCGTAGGGGCGGAAGTTCGCGGCGAGCGGATGCCAGGCCCAGCCCCATCGTGGGTGATCGATCCACTTGCCGTACGGCTGAAGCTTGTCGTGGAACGACTGGTAGCTGATCGTGTCGATATCACCACTGTCCGTGGTGTCCGCAGATGCCACCGCGACCGGTTCGCCGGTCGCCGTATCGACGAGCTTTCCATTTAGCAGCGCATAGTTGGTCTTGGAAAGCTGCGGAGGATTGCCTTGGTTCTGTTCGACAAGGATCGCGCTGTCCTTGACGTCGTAGGACTGCACCAGTCCCTTGCCGTTACCAGTGAGATCGGCGGTGCCGAGGCGTTTGCCGTCCGGGCCGTAGACAAAAAGGACCTGCGAGGTTTGGCCGTTGTTCGCGCAATTGCCGACGAAGACGGAGTCGTTGGCGTCCGTTGTTGTTGTATGGGCCGACACATCTCCGGATTTTG
>DASZWQ010000141.1 GCA_035546535.1 Pirellulales bacterium
TGGAATGGCTCCTGCATTGCGTCCGCTGAGCGACCACGGCCTATCCTTGAATTAGACGTTTGGTAAGCTTCGCGTTGTCTCGCGAGCGCCGGCAAGAAAACCAGGTTGTGCCAACCACTCGGCCCATGGCGATGGTTGAAACCATCGGCCAGAGCACACGAATTGCGATCGCTCCGACGCGGATCCCTTCTCTCCCTTCTGGAATCAGACTTATGACCGTCCCTGCCGCCAAGGTGAAGGCTCTTTGTACATCGGCCGAGGCTTCGTTAGTACGCACCAGCCGTAAGGCCGACCTGGCGCGACTCGACCGTGCCGAGGTCAAAAAACTGGCTGACCGCGCGCGAGCCTTGCGCGACAAATGGCGCGACCTGAACCGCCGCCAACCGCGCGGCAAGGCGGCCAACGCCGAAGCAGCGACGAATTCCAACCTGAAGGAAGAGATCTTTCGCGAAGCACAAGATCGCTTCGACGCCCGCCTGGCGCAGTTGGACAAGGGGGACGCGGCTCCCGCGGGCAAGTCACGCCCTAAGATCACCAAAGAGCGCCGCGCGGCCGAGCATCGCGCGACGCGCGCCGCGGTGCGCAAAGGGATGGCTGCCGCCGAGAATTTGATCAATGTCGAGAAGCGTCGCGAAGTGCCGGCGCCGAAAGCGAAGAAAACTGCTGTACCCGAACAGGAGGCGGTGGCAACTCCGGCCCCCCCGATAAAGAAGGGCGCCTCGCGCCTGAAGGCCCCGCCCGTCAAGCCGACCAAGGGCCGGCCTCCTGTGCAACTGGGCATCAGCAAAGGGAAGCAGCGTCAAGCCGTCACCGCGGCCAAGCAAGCCCGCGTCGCCAAGAGCGGTAAAACGACCCGGCTGCGGGCACATATCAAATCGCAAGGCAAACGCACGCAGGCACGCCGCGACGCGAAGTGAGCGCGCGTTCGATTCACAACGGTTCCGAAGCCTCAATAGGGTGCCACGGGTGGCTCGTCCAGGATGCGTTGTGCATGACAGCGCACAGCCACCCATGGAATGCGCGAGTCGCCTGTGGCGAGCGTCGATGTCACAAGCCCTGCGCAGGGGCGACATTGGAAATTGTTCGCCCCTCGCAATCTCGATACGGCCTCTACCGGGGCTGACGACGAAGACTTTGATCCCGTTCCGTAGGCTCGCGCCCACGGCGACACGATCTCGCCCCTAGGGGGACTGAATGCACGGGAGGCTGACGCCTCTCAGCGCGGAGGCAATGCAAAATGCTTTCCGCCTCACTTGGCCGTCCGACACCGCGGCTGCGTTCTTTTCGCGTTCATCACTCATCACTCCGCGATCAGCGCTTCTTCCGCTCAGCCGCTGGCGCTCGTGCGACGTCCTTTGCCGCCGGTTTGGCCTTCGACGCGGCCGCCCAATTCGCGATCGATATCCAAGAGCGCGGCCGGGTCACCTTTGACCAGGTGGAACTTGCCCACGATTTCGCGGGCGGTCTCTTCTTCTTCCACTTGCTCGTTGATGAACCATTGCAACTCGACCAGGGCCGAGAAGGCCTTTTCCTTGAGGGCGAGCTCGTACAGGTCGTCGATCTTCTTGCTGACCTGCTGCTCCTGCTCGAACGCCTGCTCGAAGACCGAGGCGATCGATGCGAAGCTCGTGTCGGGCTTCGTCACGCTCTTCAGCTCGGCATCGCCGTCGCGGGCCAGCAAGAAATCCAGCAGCCGCATGCCGTGGCCGTACTCCTCCTCGGACTGCACCCGCAGCCAGTGGGCACAGCCGATGAAGTTCTGCCGCTGGCAGAAGATCGACATCGCCAGATAGGTGTACGACGAGCTGAGCTCGGCATTGATCTGCTCGTTAATGGCTTGCTGAACGTTCTTGGAAAGCATGGCTCGAAACTCCCAACGGCCGCGGCTACTGCGAAAACGTTATGGTATCGCGAGTTAGGGCAGGTAGGTCAAGGGGAGTGTGGGGCAGCGTCTTGTCACGTATTGGCTGAACCGTCATAAGGAACGACAAACGACCAATGCTGCTCTTGCAAGTCCTCTTTGCTTGGGTTGCACTCGACATAACTGATAGCCCGGCGGATCTCTGTGTCGCCTGTTAAGTAGCAAATCCACTGCTTACGTGCCCAGGGTGTCGCGAGCCGCCCGTTCCGGTACGGTGCATTGGCGAACGGATGTAAACCGCGCCGGGTCAATTCCGTGGTCGCCGCCCCTTTGAGTAGGTTCGTCGCTTGCTCGGCTTTGTAGCGCGCACGGCCGATCACCAGATGTGTATGCCGAGGCATGATCGCGCAGGCGAAAACTCGTAAAGCCGAGCGGGCAACGAACAAGGCGAAGCCGGCGCCCACGGCTTGCGCTTGTCTTCCGGTGAATACGACCGGGCGCCGTGCGAGTGCAGCTTTGGCGCGCTCGCGGCTTGTTCGGTCATGCGGTACCGCGGCGACCGAGCGGCGCGTGGTGACTTTCGTGGCTGCGCCGCCGGCGACGTACAGTTCCCACGAGCGGACGTAATCGGACCACGACCCGCGTGGGTCGTTGGGGAGCCAGAACCCATAATTCGTGATGATTACGTGGTACGCGGCGACGGGCATGGTATGTCACGTGCGGCCGATGAATAACACGGGCGCCCCTGTGGGGCGGCTCAAAAATACTGGCGCCCCTGCGGGGCTGCCGTTAAACGTTGAATGACGCTCGGTTAGCGGCCGTCCCGCAGGGACGCCGTCGCCTCCAACTCCACGACCGCCGGCGTCAGCGGCGCTTCGGCCGCCATTTCGCGGATTTGCTCGGTGATTTTCATCGAGCAATATTTCGGGCCGCACATGCTGCAGAAATGCGCGCTTTTGAACGTGTCCTGCGGCAGCGTTTCGTCGTGCATCCGCCGGGCGGTTTCCGGGTCGAGCGACAGCCGGAACTGCTCGTTCCAGTCAAACGCGAACCGGGCACGCGACAGCGCGTCGTCGCGGTCGCGGGCGCCGGGGCGGTGCCGGGCCAGGTCGGCCGCGTGGGCCGCGATCTTATAGGCGATCACCCCCTGCCGCACGTCGTCCTGCTCGGGCAAGCCCAGGTGCTCCTTGGGCGTGACGTAGCACAGCATGGCCGCGCCGCTCCAGCCGGCCAAGGCCGCGCCGATGGCGCTTGTGATATGGTCGTAGCCCGGCGCGATATCGGTCACCAACGGGCCCAGCACGTAGAACGGAGCCTCGTGGCACCACTCGATCTGCTTCTTGATGTTCATGTCGATCTGGTCCATGGGGATATGGCCCGGCCCTTCGACCATGACCTGCGTCCCCTTCGCCCAACCGCGTTTGACCAGATCGCCCAAAACCTTCAGCTCGGCAAACTGGGCATCGTCACTGGCGTCGGCAATCGAGCCGGGCCGCAGCCCGTCGCCCAGGCTCCAGGTCACGTCGTACTGGCGCATGATGTCGCACAGGTCTTCGAAGTGCGTGAAGAGCGGGTTTTGCTGGCGGTGGGCCATCATCCACTTGGCAATTAGCGATCCGCCACGGCTGACAATGCCGGTGACGCGGCCCATAGTCAGGTGCAGGTGCTCGAGCAGCACGCCGCAATGGACGGTCATGTAGTCGACGCCCTGCTTGGCCTGATGCTCGACCATGTCGAGGAAGTGCTGCGGCCGCATATCCTCGATCTCGCCCCCCAGCTCTTCGAGCATCTGGTAAATGGGGACGGTGCCGATCGGGACGGGCGAGGCGGCGATGATCGCCTCGCGAATGCGGTTGATGTCCTTGCCGGTCGACAGGTCCATAACCGTGTCGGAACCGAAATGGACGGCCGTGTGCAGCTTTTCCAGCTCGCCCGCGGCGTCGCTGGTGACGGCCGAGTTGCCGATATTGGCGTTAATCTTTGTCTTGGCGGCAATGCCGATGCACATCGGCTCGAGCCGGCCGGCCAGGTGGACCGTGTTGGCGGGAATGACCATGCGGCCGCGGGCCACCTCGTCGCGAATCAGCTCCGCGGTCAATTGCTCGCGCTCGGCCACATATTCCATCTCGGGCGTGATCGTACCGGCCCGAGCGCTTTCAAACTGGGTTGCCACTGGCGACGGCCTCCGTGTAGCAAGAAAAGATGCGTGCGGCCGAACCGAAGTTGAAGCAAGACAAAAGGTTCGGCCCTGTTCCGGTCATCGTATCGGCGCGGGCGCGTTTGTCAAATGTGGTGCTGTTTTGGCCGCGGGGACTGCACGGCAGCGCTGGAGATACGTCGTGGCGCCGGTGGACGGCGCGCCTAGTTAGCCGGGGGGCTCGCCCCCCGTTTCGGCGCCGCCGGAAAAGGAAGCGGCCCGCAAGCGGGCCGGCTAAGTAAAGGAAGCAGTAGTCCCGGCGGCCGAAGCGTTCTCGCGCCGGCGGTCCGCGCCGCGCCGGGCTGACGCCTGTCTTTCTCCGCACTCCAGGAAAGTTCGGAAAAAAATCGAAATCGTCGCCCGCCTCGAATCCAGGCGACGATACACCGATACACGAAGCGAGCAGGCGGCCCCTACACGCTCGGTTCCGTCGGGCGGCGGAACTTCTTCCCTGATTGCTGTGGGCCGCACGCGTCTCGGCTCGGCTTCGTCACGTGTCTCGCGTTTCTGGTTCTGGATCGTTGCGCAAAGCGGGTTTTATGTCGAACGATGTGACTGTCGAAACGGTGGGCCCGACGGCCGGCGAAGTAGTCGAGGTCGTGACGGGCGTGGGCCGGCCGGTGGGGGGCGCCGAGGGGGAGACGCGCGAAGTGTGGCGCGTCGTGGCGGTCGACGGTTCGACGCGCGTTTTTCAGACCAAGCCGGCCGTCGAGTCGCAGGGCAAGCGATCCGCCGGCCGGCGCGTGACACCGTGCGATCTGCGTAGCAAGGCAGGGCCCGCGAAGCCGCTCTTTGCGTCGGGAAACACTGCACTGCCGACGTTGGTGGCCGAGGGGAATCCGGCGGCCGCCCTGCAGGCTGACACGGAATTGAGCGTCGAGCTGACGAGCGTGACGCAGGCGTGGCCGTCCTTGTCGCCAGGCATCCGCGGGGCGGTGATGGCGCTGATTCGCGCGGCATCTAAGGGCCGGCCGACACGCCCGGCCTCGGCACCGCGCCCCGAATAAAGTCGGCGATCTCGGTCAGACCCGCGCCGGGGGTGAAGACTTTGCCGACCCCCATCTCGATCAGACGCGGAATATCGCCGGCCGGAATGATCCCGCCCACGATCACCAGCACGTGCGAGAGCCCGCGCGCTTTCAACGCGTCGATCAGCACCGGCACGAGCGTTTGATGAGCGCCCGAGAGAAGGCTGATGCCCACGACGTCGGCGTCTTCATCCTCGACCGCGCGGACCACGGCCTCGGGCGTTTGCCACAGGCCGGTATAGATGACTTCCATGCCGGCATCGCGGAGCGCCCGGGCGACGACCTGGATGCCGCGATCATGCCCGTCGAGCCCGATCTTGGCTAGAACTACGCGGATAGGTCGAACGTCGGTCATGCGGCGGGTGGTACGTGAGTAGACGAAGGCAGAAGCGACGAATTGAGTCTAAATGGGCGCGCCTGGGTGCTCAAGGGGCGCGGGGAATGGCGCGCAACTCCACACCCTTCACTACCAAATCGCCAAATGCCGCACCGGCCCGTCACCCCTGAATGTACGTCTTCAGGTAGTGGTTTTCGAGAACGCACTGCTCGTGGTGCGATTTGACCAGGTCGCCGATCGAGACCAGACCGACCAGGTCTTCGCCCTGCACGATGGGCAGGTGACGCATGCGGCGCTCAGTCATGAGCTGCATGGTCTGTTCGATCGAATCACCGGGCGCGGCGGTGACCACGTCGCACGTCATGGCGGCCGTGATCGGCGTCTCTTCGAGCGGGCTGCGGCGCGCGGCGCACGCGCGAAGGATATCGCGCTCGGTGATGATTCCCACCATGCGGTCTTGCGTGCTGTCGCCACGGCGCCCCATCACGACCAAAGATCCGCAGTTGCATTTGACGAGCTTCTGGACGACGTCGTCCAGCGTGGCCGATTCGTCGATCGTGTAGACGTGCGTTCCTTTGACATTGAGAATGTCTTGCAGCGTCATCGCGGGCTCCCTCGAAAATGGGCGTGGGCGAAATGCGTTGCGACGCTCTCCGCCTCTCTGTTCCGCGTGAGCGAATGCTCCTCAAAAAGCATACTCTGCGCGCGGTCGTGCCGTCAAAGAAGTTTGCGGCGAGATTGCCAGCCATCCGCTGGACGGCTAGTCGTCGTGACTGGGCGCCCGCGCTTGTGAAAAAAAGTACAAGCAGGCGGCGGATCGACCATCACGCGTCACGTTGCCGATCGTGCAGCATACGCGATCAACGAGCCGGCATCTCGGCGATGCGAATCTTGCGGAACGACAGATCAGTGGTCCGATCGTGTCCCTGGATCGCTAGCGTGCCGGCTTTGAGCCGTAGCCCATCGCGGGCGTTTTCGTTCGGTGGGCGCGTGTCGGTAAAGTCGCTCACCTGGTAGCCGTTGACCCAGGCCGCCATGTGATCGCCCGAGACGACCAACGTCTTGTGAAACCAGACGAAGTCGTCCGGCACAACCTTACGAGCTTTTTGACGGTTGTAGATGCCGCCGGTGCCGTAATCCATCGGTCGAGCACGATCGAGCAGAAAGCCGTTTTGAATCTGGCTTTCGTAGCCTTGCCAGAAACCACCGGGAATCGTGCGGAAGAAGATCCCTGAGTTCAAGAACTTGCCGTTCGAGAAGATATCAAGCTGCAAGACGAAGTCGGCCCATTGCCCTTCGGTCTCGATCTGGCCGTTGCCGTTCTTGACGTTCAGGTCACCCTCGGGCGTGACAGTGAAGACGCTCTTCTTGTCGGGGAAGACCTTCCAGCCCGTCAGGTCGCGGCCGTTGAAGATCGATTCCAAGCCGAGCGGCCGGAGCTTGATGTTGCGAAACGCCACGGGGCCCTTGTTCAGTTGCAGCCCGATGCGGCCGCGACCCAAGGGCGCGGGGTCGGTGTAGTCGAGCACTTGCCGGCCATCGACCTTGACGACGAAGTGGCCGCCGCGGGCCGTGACCTCGAACGATTGCCAATCGTCGCTGTGAAGATATTCGGTAGCCTTTTGCCGGCCGACGAAGCTGCCTGTGTAGAAGGGGCTGGTATCGGGATCGGCGATGTTGAGCTCGTAGCAATCCTTGGCCGGATCGGTCGGCACGGCCGGCGTGCGCAAGAAGACGCCACTATTGGTGCCGCGCGGTGCGCGGAATTCGAGCTTCAGCTCGTAGTCGGCAAACTCGCTGGTCGTGGCCAACAGGCCCGGCTCGCCGGACGAGACCGTGATCGCGCCGTCGGCAACTTTCCAGTCAGCCTTCTTTTCGGCGTGCCAGCCAAAGGTGGTTTCGCCGTCGAAGAGCAGAATCCAGCCGTCATCGAGCTCTTCCGGCGTGAGTGTGTTAGGTGCGGCAGCTATCGCCGTCGTGGCGAAGCACGCGGCCGAAACGAATACGGAAGCAAGAATCGCGCGACGAAGAGAGCAAATCATGGGGGACTCGCGGCAAGTGGGCGGGATGGAAGATCAGGCGGGACGAGTGCGACAAGTCTAAATGCTGCGGTACCGAGCGGCAAGGATTGCAGATTAAGGGGCGTCTGCTTCCCCGGTTTCCGTGGTGACCGGCGAAGGAGACCAATGGAACTGGGGTGGCTCAGGGACTTCCATGATCACGTGTGTGATTACCAGCGATGCCACGGCCAGCACCGCCGAAAGGATCAACAGCCGGAAGCGGCGCTCGCTGCGCAACAGCGAGATGCAGGTCGTTATCAAACTCGCGAACCAGAAGAGGACTACAAGAAGAGCGCACACAACGGCTGGCCCGGTGTGATAGATGTCCTGTCGAGGGTCGATCGCCAGCAACCACCGACCGGCAATAGCCAGCGTCAGGCAGGCACTCGCCAAGGCAACAGTCACCCAGCCAAAGAATCGCCCTCGCGAGACCGGCTCGGGACGTTCGGGCTTCGCGGGAGCCTGTTCGAGGATCTTTTGTTCGTCAGACGCGGAGAAAACATCGGGTAGCGCAGCGGTTGCCCGGCGAATCGGGGCCAGCGCGCTTGTCACGAATGCGGCCCGCGTTGTCTCGGAGCCAATCGTGGCGGCCTCGGCTTGGACCAATTCTTCGGCTTCGGTGATAAGGACTCGGGCGCGGTCATAGTTGCCCGCGATGGCAACTCGTTCGGCTGTAATCGCGAGCAAATGGCAGGTTGTCGCGCGGCACAAATATCGTGAGTGTCGCTGGATAAGGTCGCGATACTGAGATTCGGCGTCGCCATCGGTCTGAGAGCCAAACTGGAAATGGGCAACTTCTGCCTCGGCAAGCCAGTCGGCACGCTCGGCAGCGACAGCGCGGCGATGCATGTCGTCCACGAGCGGTTGCACGTCGAAACCCCGACCATGATCGTGGTAGGCGCGAAGCGCGTCGCAATAAATCCGCACGGCACCATCATCTGCGGGGTGAGCGATAGCCTGGTCGAGCAGTTCATCGGCGTCCGGCCGCTCTTCGACAACGGCGATCGCAGCCGAAACCAAGGGCATAAGCACGTCCAATACCGCGGTCTTCCCCGCGCCGCGCGATTCGGCCCTGGCCAGCGATTCCGCCGCTGCCACTGGATCGGAAAGCTGCGTTTCAACGAGCGCCGTGCAGGCGTCGTAGACCGCCGCGCCGTCGGACTGCCCCAAGTCGGCTAGCAGCTCAGCGACGGATTTCATGCTTTTCAATGAGGCGCCAAGCTGTGGCGTTTTTTGTTGTGCGCCGTAGCGGACAATATCCAGCAACTGCCGGGCATCGTTATCCAGCTCGATGTGGCGACCCCGCGCGCGAAACGGGACAAGGCACACAAGCGCGAGTAGGGCCGAAATTCCAATCCAAGTTGTGAGAATATCAGAGTCGACTCCCGCGAAATGGAGTGCCAGGCCGACGGCCAGTCCCAGCAATGTCGCCACCGGTCCACCTAGAATGAAGCAGAATTGCTGACGTGGTTGGCGTCCGATGCGTTCCGACAGATGCAGCGTCAACCCCATGGTGATAGGGCGCGCGATGTAGAAGACGCTTCGGCCGATGCGCGCTTGAAACCAAGGCCGTCGAATCCCCACGCCCCATGACAACACGCGCAAGTTCATCAGCCGGGCGGCAATCGCGTGACCCGTTTCGTGCAGCACGATCGCCAGCACGTTGAGAGGAACAAGCGCGAGGACAACGACAAGCCACGAATCGGGCCAGAGAAAGGACATGCTCGCCGTCGGCATGAGTGAACGTCGTGTTCGGTTTGCAGCGGACCAGCCACCCACTGCCATCACTCTAACGACCCATAGTGCGGCCGTCATCTTGGCCGAGAATCCGCGGCCACATCGCGCGCGTGCTCCTGGAAGAACCGCACGATCAGGGCCGGGGCTTCTTTCGGAAAGACGTGGCCACCCGGGTGAATGAAGGCCACCAGGGGCGTGCCGGCTTTCGACGGATAGCTCGTGCAACCCGGCGCCCACTCGGTTCCCTTGTCACTGCAGCCGTTCAGCTTGCGGACGTCGGCCAGGGTCGCCTGCTGCAAAGCGAAGGGAGCAATGCGGTCCTGCACGCCGGCGACGTGGAAGACCGGCAGCGGCTTCGACAATTCCACCTGACCCCGTGGAGCTGACGACGGCGCGACCGCCGCGAAAAGGTCGGGGTGCGTGCTCCACAACAGGTACGTGAAAATCGCGCCGTTGGAATGGCCCGTGGCGTAGATTCGGTTCTCGTCGACGCGGTACTTCTCCTTGATCGTGGCCAGCATGTCGTCGAACAGTTTCAAATCGCGATCATCCTGGGCACCGGCCGAGATCTGCCAGCCGGGGCGCTTGCCCTGCGGATCGATCCGCGTCGGTGTATTCAGTCCCTGTGGATAGACCACGATCGCCTCGGGCCAGACGTCCTCGAGATGGAACGACCGATCCGCGTTCTTGCTGCTACCGCCGTGGCCGTGGAAAACGAACACGAGCGGCGCCGGCTCGGTCGTCTTGCCTCGTGGTGCATAGACCAGAGCCTCGCGCTTCGTATCGTCGACCGTCCAATGGAGATGCTCGGGCGTGGCGGTTAAGGCAATCGCCGCCAGGAGAATTGCAGCCTGCATGGAGGGAACTCCCAACCTTTTTTTTTGCTGATAAGCTTTCGCCTTCCGTTAGTATACGTCGCTCACATTAAACCACGGCCACGCCGGCAGGTTTCGCACCCGGCGGGTCGTGCTACGATTGCAAAAGCCGGCTTGGATATGATCCCGGGCCCTCTGCAGGATTAGGATCGAGGACACGAGCGATGCCGAGTACAAGTGGGATGAAGGGGGACGGATTCTACGATGCCAATTCTTCAGGGCAACGCGCCGCGATCGAGGCGTTGCTCTCCTGGATCGATGAAGCTGCCGAGCGGCTGGCGCTGCCCGAGGTGGGCCGGCCGCTCACGATCGCCGACTACGGCTCGTCCGAGGGAAGTAACGCCTTGCGGGCCATGCGGCAGGCGATCACGGCCTTGCGCCGTCGCGGCGCCGCGCATCCGATCTGGGCGGTGTTCAGCGATCTTTCGACCAACAACTTCAATCAACTGTTCGCCAATCTTGCCGGCGCCAAAGCGTTGCCAGCCGCGGAGGACGGCGTCTTTAGCGCCGCGATCGGGGGCTCGTTCTACGAATCGCTTTTGCCGCCGGCGACTGTTCAGCTAGCCATGTCATTCAACGCGGTGCTGTGGCTCGACCACTTGCCCGCCGAGCCGCTGGAGAATTTTGTCGTCTACCTGGGGCCACGCTCGCACCGCGCGGACATACGCGTGCCGCCGACCGTGGCCCAGGCCTTTGCCCGGCTGGCGAAAGGCAATCTCGAGCAATTCTTACGCTGCCGGGCCGGCGAATTGGCTCGCGGCGGGCGGCTCCTGGTATCGCAGCCAGGAAGTAACCAGGAATATTGCACAGGCGAAGGATTGTACGACCTGGTGCATGACGCATGTCTCGACCTGATCAGCGCCGGTCGGCTCGATCGGGCGGCGTACGCGAAGGTGACGATGCCGATCTACTTTCGCACCGTCGAGGAAATGCTCGCGCCGGTTGATGACATTACCGGTCCGCTACGTGATGCCTTTGCCGTCGAGCGGGCCGAGACGCAGGAAGTGGCGGTCCCATTCGCGGTCGAATATGAACAGTCCGGCGATTTGGCAACGTACGTAAAGCGCTACGTCGGCTTCGCCCAGGCTTTTACCGAGCCCATCCTGCGCGGCGTGCTCGATTCTGCCTACGGTCCTGAACTTGTGCCCGCGATTTACGAGCGGATGAAAGAGCGCCTGGCCGCCGAGCCGGGGCGATACGCGTTTCGCTACCTGCAGACCATTCTGCTGCTGGCGAAACGATGATCTCGCGCTCGCGCTCTTATTTCGCGGCAGGAGCCGGCTGTTGTTTGCCGGGTTCGGCCGCTTTGGCCGGTGGCACTTCGGCGGCGTATAGATAGTCCATCACGCGCGGCTCATCAAAGGGCGTCACCTCGTACAGCACCAGATTGCCCAACTCTTTCTGGAACAGGTGCAACCCACTATCGGGGCTGGGCGGAATGACGCCGTCTTCCTCGTTTTCTTTCCGGTCGACAAAAACCATGACGGGCTTGCCGTCAACGCGCGCGAGCATCGTCGTTGTATAGCGGCTCATCCCGCCGCAGTAGGCGAGCCCGACCATGCCGCTCCCTGGCGGCATGGTGGCCAGCAGCAAGCCCTGCCCTTGCCGTTCTTTGAACGTCGACGCGAAGATATGGTCGTCTTCGCAGACCCAGGTTGGTTTGAAACCTTCGGCGACGCGGGTGTTGTAGATCGTGGCCACGGGAAGCCGCGGGTTATAGACCGGCGGCCGATTGGCAGGCGAAAAGAACTGCCAGCCCAAGATCGCCCAGGCGACGACCGCGGCCACGGCCGCGGCCGCGAGCGGCAAGCGCCTTCGCCGTGGCCTTGCATAGAGAATGGTGGTGACGGTGGCCGCCTCGCGCAGCCGCGCCGCCAGATCGGTCGGCGCCGCGGGAGGAGCAAACCGATGCACGAGCACTTGATCAATGCGCTTTTGCAAAGCCAACTCGCCCGTCAACTCCGGAGATAACGCGGCCTCGCGCGCAAACGCCCTGCGCGCGGGCTCCGGCAGCGTACCGTCGAGGTACGCATCGAGCTGTTCGCGCAGGGAATTGTACGGCTGACCGCTCATAGTGGAGTTGTCTTGTCCGGTGAGTCGAGGCTAGGGGAATATCGGCCTTGCAGTCGTTGTCGCAATTGCTCGCGACCTCGGTGCACGTGACTCATAGCTGTTCCCTGCGGAATCTGCAGGGCTTCGGCGATTTCGGCGTAGGACAATTGTTCGATGATCCGCAGCAGTAGACAGGCACGCCCGATGTCGCTGACGCTTTGCAGTGCTCCCAGCACTTCGTCGTCGAATTCCGTTTGCAGCTGCGCGAGATGGCCTTCTTGGCTGACGGTACTGTTGTCGCTATTGCGGTGCGTTGGCGCCAATGTACCCACGCGATCGAGCGTTAGCGGATCGGTGGGCAGGGTGCTTTGGCGGTTGGATTTTCTCAAGTGGTTCAGGGCGGTGAGCCGCACGATTTGCGACATCCAGGCCGAGAAGCTTGTTCCGGTCGTGAACTCGTCCAGTTTGCGCAGCGCCACAAGCGCCGCATCTTGCACGATGTCATCGGCCTCTGTGCGGTCACCAGTAATGGCCGCGGCAATCAACCAGAGTCGTCGGTACGAGCCGGTCAACTGCGCCGCGAACGATTCCACGTCAAGCACGGGGGAGCGCCTGCACCATCTCGTCTGCGCCGGATAATAAGCGGAAGGGTCTGCATCGCACGCTCGAGCATGGGGCACACGCGCTGCCACGGTTTTAAAACAAGTGCGTAGCCGGCCGCCCGTGGAGACCTGGGCTGGAGGGCTCGCCACGTCATGGTCGGCTACGCACCTGGGCCCCGCTGCGGGCAGGGCCTATTTCATAACACACCGGGCGGGATCCCGCGTACCGCCATACACCAATGTCGCCAGCGAGGCAAAGCCTTGCAGTAAAATGGCGAAAAACTCGCCACCGCCGGGCGGATGCCCTCACCGCCGGGACGCATCGCGCCTGTTTCGAATGCCCCAACCCCTTGCCGAATTTACCTGTGCCTAATTGCGAGGCGTACTAACCGGTTCGGCGCCGGAGCGGGTCGAAAGTGCGTTGTAGACCGCGCCATCGAGCGAAGTTGGCAGGAATTCGACATGCCCATCGGCAAAAAGAAAATTCACGCCGGCCCCGTGCAGGCTATAAAACTGATTGATTTCACTCTGCGGGCTTCCTGGACCATTGGCGCCAGCGTAGCCCAGGATCATGCCCGAACTAGGCTTCTTATTAGGCAGTGAGATCTCGCCTTCGGTCGGGTCCGGAAATAGCGAGGCCCCGGTAACGGCCCCGACCCAGGTCCCCTCGCCAATGACATAGGCACGCTCGCCGACCGCGATGGTTTGGGAGGCGCCGTCGACAATATCCGCAAAGCGAAGCCGGCTGTTGCGAAAGAACAGCCCATCGCCGATCGGACTGGCGTCGGTCGGCCCCATCATGCCCATGTAGGGTGCGAATGCTACTTTGCAAATCAAACGGGTCGGATTGCCGCTGGCGTCGCGCACTTCGGCTGGCCAGGCGGGATATGAGATCTCGTTCGCCGGGCACAATAGCGTCGGCATTGTGGTCTGTCGGGCCGACTTGTTCGAGGGATCCTCGATCGGCAGGGACATGTTCAGTCCGCTCCAAAGCCCTGTCTGCTCGAGTTGTGGCAAGATCATCGAGCACCACCCCCAGCCCGGCCCCGTTTCGACGCCGGCCGGCGTCAGGTTGGTGATATAGCCCGGCGGCAGCACTGATTGGGCGTCGTGATAAGCAACGAGAGCCAGGCCAATTTGCTTGAGATTATTGGTGCATTGGGTGCGTCGCGCGGCGGCACGCGCCGCCTGTACGGCCGGTAGCAGTAGTGAAATGAGAATGCCGATGATGGCAATCGTTACCAGCAGCTCGACCAGGCTGAAGGCGCGCGGTGATCTGCGATTGCCCCGCGTCCGATCGGCTGGTTGCTCGCGGCAAGCCATTCCCGCTTCCCCTGCCCGCGTGCCCTGCTCTGCGCACACCCCTGAAGGACGCAGTGATCAACCGATCGCACGCGAGCGTGTCCGTTGCCTTCAGGCAGATACGCACGACCGCAGCCTTCGGATGTACCGCGATGATTAAGATTTCCTAATGATAGCCGCGGTTTTTAGGGTTCGCAAAGGAAATTGCCAAGCGGCAGGCCGCGGTTACGCGGTCGACCGCGTAACGCCAGTCAAGGGCCGGCTAAGACGAGGTTTCTCGCAGCCCTTGCAATGACTTTCGCAGCGCGCGAATTCCCAGCAGGATTCTCGTCTTTGCCGTACCCAGTGGAATCGATTGGAATTCGGCGATCTGTTGATGCGTTAGCCCGTTGAAGTACGACAGCGCAATGGCCGAACGCTGCTCCTCAGGCAGCTTGTCCAGGGCCACGCGAACGCGCTGCGCCGATTCGACACGAACCAACTCGGCAAGCGGGTCGATAGGACGGGCTTCGGTCTGAACGAGCGATCCCGTCGCATCCGGGCGCCGGCGACGCACGAAATCGAGCAGCCGCGAACGCGCCAGCAGCATAAGCCATACTTCGGGGCTGGACCGCTCGGCCGAGTATTGATGGGCCGAACGCCAGACCTGATGAAACGTATCCTGTAGCACGTCCTCGGCATCGGCACGATGCCGCAAGGCGCGAATGAGAACACCTAGAATCCGCGAAGCATGACGATCGTAAAACGCCGCATAGGCCGAGCGATCGCCGGCGTTGATGTCGGCGAGCAACTGCTCGTCGATCGCCTGGCCTCCCGAGAATCGCGTTGCCGGCGACGCACCGTTAGGCCGCGGAACCCTGGGGCGTGGCGACGGGGACGTTGTTTCGGAATTGATCACGGAAGCGTCCTGATCGCGCGTCGGCGTCGGCCGTCTGGAGGCTGTGCTCGCCCTCAGCGTAGGTTTGCGGTTCGATTCCATGGTCGAGAATCTCGTGTTCGCCATGAATCTGCCCGCCTGGAAGGCCCGTACTTGAAGCAGCCCCCCAGTTTGGTTGCGAGGTTGCCGAGCGCGCGCCACGCCTGCGCCTCGCCACAGACAAATGTCTTGCCGCGCCTGGTTTCTTGCAGGAATCTTTGCCGCTGGCGTGCGCGCTGGCTTTGTCCGGCAAGCGGCGCAAATTGGTGAGAAGAGGGTCCTGCAGAAGGTCTGCGGCACCCTCCTCTGGCAGTTATCGACGAAGGGTGCCCCTTCCCAAACCGGCCATGTTCGACCGTTCGCGCGCTGGTATGATGGTGATGTCGCGATCGAGGGCGCCTTGCCCAAAGGTGCCCTCCGCTACAACCCGGGGGCGAACAGGGTTCGACCGGACAGGTTGAAGCGCATGCGGCGTGCCGTGGTTGGTCAGTTGGCCACGTAAAAAGCTGACCAATATCTTCAATTGCCGAAGATAGCTTTGCTCTGGCTGCCTAAGAACTAGACAGCCCCGACTGCGGGTCTTCGTCGGAGAGGCCCAAAAGTTGGTCACCAATTCCGAACCGGCTCGGGTCACCGCCGGGTACGCCCGAGCTTAAAACCGTTCCTGGCTTGCCCGCGATGCACCCGGTCGACAGGGGGCGCAAGGGTTAAAGCGGAAATGAGTCGACTACGCACGTAGAAGCAGGCGTGGAAATGTTACGGGACGCGGGTTCGATTCCCGCCGCCTCCATTTTTGGGCATCTTTGCCCTTCGATGACACCGAGTGCCCCTCGGCGTCGTAACCCCTGCTCCGGCAGGGGTTTTTTATTGCCGCGTCAGCAGCTTGTTGACTCGCACCATTGCCGGCGGGTGACCCCGAATGTCCCCCAAGGGGCTCTGAAGTGCTGCTATAACGCTGCTCCCGACTGGCGGCGGG
>DASZWQ010000142.1 GCA_035546535.1 Pirellulales bacterium
GGAAATGGTCGGGCAACAAAACGATGGCATCGATTCGAAACGGCCACCGCGTCTTGCAAGCCCGGAAGGCGGCGCGTAGTGACAAGCGCGCCGCTGCGCCGCACAGTATTTGCGCCCTTCCTTGCGTCACCACCGTGAAGAAGTACGTACCGCCGGGCACGAAGTAACGGCGATAGTCCGGCATACACAGCTCGCAACATCGCGTAGGGTGCCCTGCGGGCACCAGAATTATGACGACGGCAGCGCAAGAAAGCACATTTGGCAAGATTTGCACGAATGCGATAGGGCATGGTGCCCACAGGGCACCAGAATCATGTAGGGTGCCCTGCGGGCACCAGAATTATGACGACGGCAGCGCAAGAAAGCACCTTTGGCAAGATTTGCACGGATGCGATAGGGTATGGTGCCCACAGGGCACCAGAATCACGTAGGGTGCCCTGCGGGCACCAGAGTTATGACGACGGCAGCGCAAGAAAGCACATTTGGCAAGATTTGCACGAATGCGATAGGGCATGGTGCCCACAGGGCACCCTACAAATACAAAAAAAGTGGAGGCCTTGCGACCTCCACTTTTCGTTGCTGGTATCACACCGTCGCACGAGGCGGCAAGGTCAGGCCGGCACTATTGCATGTCCTGGCCACTGATCGTCGAGTTGCGGAACCCGCCCGTGTAGACGCCGTTGTTAGCGAAGCCAGTGTAGTCTGTTGAAAGCGTCCCAGCCGACGTTGGTATAAACGGCAGACCAGCCGGATTGCACTTGGCACCGTCCGGCGTCATAAGCAAGCAGTAGACAAGGTAGTTAATGTTTTCGTTCATCGTCGATGTGCGGCCATCCGCGTAAGAAACGACAACGATTCCGGGATGATTGCTCGAGGGACGGGCGTACATCATGTCGGTGGCATATCCAACGTCCGCTTGGGGCAAACCGTTGATTTGAGCCACGAGTGAAGGGGGCGCAGCAGCATACGGCCACCACACGAAGCCCGCGAATGCTTCGGGAGACAGGACCGTCGGGGCCGGCGGAACACTCGAACTCACTGCTGTGCCGCCACCAACGGGGGCAGGAAAATAACCATTGTTTGCGGCAGTATTCGATGTACTGAAAGTCTGGTTCTTAGTCGATCCACTGGCGAGTACATCTGGGTTGTTCGCGTTCGGATCGCCGAGACTTAATTCGTCGTACCAGTTCCGTGCCTCCAGATTCTCCGACAATAGCAGGGTGTTGCTCTTGCCGTCACGAATCGTGTCGTCAGTATTGCGCGGCAAAGAACTAAGTTTGCCAGCTTGCTGCCAGTACAAATCCCAACGGCTCATAAAAATACCGTTCGCTGGCGTATCGGGTTGGTTTAGCGGTTGCGACTTCGTGGGAGCTGGCGAAGTCGTCGTTGCGACCGGGCTACCATTAATGGAAATCAACGGATACAAATCCGCCTGCCCGCAATTCACGACGTAGCTAATCGGCGTCGCTTGTGACAACGCCGTCACATCGCTGGGACAAACCAACGATTCGAGGTAAGGAAATGGCAGTTGGCTTTGAACGGTGGGCGTACCAGTGAGGTTACCCAGCATCTGCTTCCATTGGTCGGAAACCAGTCGTTGCTCCATGTATGGCAGAATAGCTACGGTCCAACTCACTGGGAGCAGACCATTGTTCGTCTGCAAAACATCGCGATAGCCAGGGTACAGCTTCTTCGCGCCGGTGTAGTTAGTGACCGCTAACGTGAGATTGTGCTGGTTGTTCATGCACGTGTTGCGGCGGGCCGCTTCACGGGCCATCTGCACGGCGGGTAGCAACAGTGCCACTAGAGTGCCGATGATGCTGATCACGACCAACAGCTCGACCAGCGTGAAGCCGCGCTGGGCCGATCTGCTGACACAAGAATTACGGCGGATCATATGATTACCTCTCTTTGGTCCCAGCCGAATGTCGGCGCAGAAAGCACCCCTGAGATGACACCCGTCAGTCTATCAATGCCAGCGGACGGCGACAAGCTTTTTCACCGAAAATCGTTCGCCCTAAAACGTGAGCCTGCAAAGGACTTGGGGAGAAGTGGGCAGTCGGCAACGGGCAGCGGGCCGTCGGCGGTCGGCAGTGGGCCGTCGGCAGCGGGCAGAGGGGAATCAGGGAGTACTCGGTGAAATTCCCGCCGGGCAAGCCCGGCGGCTAAATAGCGACTACCCTGCCGCCGGCGTCCATTCACGGGCCACCTACTGCCCTTTTCCTACTGCCCTTTTCCTACTGCCTGCTGCCGACTACATCGATGATCGCTCGGCAGAAGTCGGGCAGGTCGTCTGGTTTGCGGCTCGAGACGAAATGCCGATCGACGACCACGGCGGCGTCTTCCCACTGGGCGCCGGCGTTGACCAGATCGTCCTTGATGCCGGGCGAACCGGTCACCCGCACTCCGCGATACACGCCCGCCGAAATGGGGATCCAGCCGCCGTGGCAAACGGCCGCCACCAGCTTTCCGGCCTCGGCAAAATCGCGCACCAGAGAAAGCACCTTCGGGTCGCGGCGCAGCTTGTCGGGCATGAACCCGCCAGGGACGACGACACCGTCAAAGTCGGCCGCCTCCATGTCGGCGATCGCCGCATCCGACCGGCATGGATAGCTGTGCTTGCCGCGATAAATGTGGTCGGCCTTCGGACCGGCGACCGTGACGTGTGCCCCCGCTTCGACCAGCCGCAGCCGGGGATACCAGAGTTCCAGGTCCTCGTAGATGTCCTCGACGAACATCAGGAATCGCTTGCCGGAGAGCGGCTGGGTCATGGTGGTAAACCTCAATAAGTCGGCAGTGGGCAGCCGGCAGAGGGCAGTCAGTGGCCAGTAGTCGGTAGTCAGTATACAGAAGGCGGCAGCACGGAGAGCACAGCGCGCATTAGCCGCCGTGCCAGCCCGGCGGCTAAATCATCGCTGACTACTGGTTACCGACTACTGACGATCGGCGATCGATTTCTTGCCAGCATTTACTGCCGGCTGCCCTCTGCCGACTGCCTGCTAATTCAGCCCGGCGGCGCCGCGCGTGCCGACATATTTACAAAGGACGATTTCCAGCCAGATTTCGTCGATCCGGTCGAACGGCTCGTAGATGTGCAGCGCGGAGGAAGTGACGCCGATCATCGGATCCGCGAAGCCAACTCGCCCGTTCTCCTCGGGCAGGGCGAAGGCCGCCGTCGGCGATTCCTCGCCGCGCGAGGCCCGCTGGTGCTCGGGCGTGCCGGGGCTGATCGTGCGGCCGTCGAGCGGCCCGCGGCAAAGGCGAAAGAATCGCTTTCTCATCGTCGCGCGGAACGGAGTGCAGGTCTGGCATTTCGCGCTGCCATGCGCGGCGCGAGAGCGGCATGTGTCCAAGAGAATCGAACCACGGCCGCCACAACTTAAGCTGATTCGCGCTGTCGTCGCCGTGGCGCGCCGCGCAGGGGGCGGCATTCGCGGCACAAGCGTTAACCGTTATGCTGTTTGACACTCCGTCGCATGGCACAAACGATTCCCTCGGCAAGCTCTAACGAACGCATGGAAAAACGCTGGTACGAAATCGAAAACGTCGCGGAACTGGCAACGCCAGCCCTGGTCGTGTACCCCGATCGGGTCGATGAGAACCTGCGCCGCATGATCCGTCGTGCCGGGGGCGTCGGGCGGCTGCGTCCGCACGTAAAAACGCACAAGATGCCCGACGTCGTGCGCCGCAAGCTGGCTTTCGGCATCACGAAGTTCAAATGCGCGACGATCGCCGAGGCCGAGATGCTGGCCGCGTGTGGCGCGCCCGACGTGCTGCTGGCCTATCAGCCGGTCGGGCCCAACGCCGCTCGACTGGCGCAACTGGCGGCGAAGTTCCCGGCGACGCGATTCTCGACGGTCGCCGACGATGCGTGCGCCGTGAGCGCGCTGGCAAGCGCCGTGGCCCAGGTGGGAGCAAGCGTGGAAGTGCTCCTGGATCTCGACGTCGGCATGCACCGCAGCGGCATCGCGCCAGGCGCGGAGGCCGTTGAACTTTATCGTCAGGTTGCGGCGTCTCCTGGCTTGCGTCCTGGCGGCTTGCACGTCTACGACGGGCATATCCGCGCCACGGACCTGGCGACTCGCACCGGCGAGACGGCAAGCGCTTTCGGCGCCGTCGATTCACTCGTCACGGAGTTAACGGTCGCAGGCCTGCCGGTGCCGCGGATCGTCAGCGGTGGCACGCCAACTTTTCCCGTACATGCTTCGCGCGCGGACGTCGAATGCAGCCCCGGCACATGCGTGTTTTGGGATCAGGCGTATGCGACGCGCTTTCCGGACCTTGATTTCCTGCCCGCCGCGTTACTCGTCACGCGCGTCATCAGCCGTCCGACCGCGAATCGACTGTGCCTGGACTTAGGCTATAAGGCCGTATCGCCTGACAACCCCGACCCGCGCGTGCATCTGCTTGATTTGCCGGAGGCGAAAGCGGTGGTGCACAGCGAAGAGCACCTGGCGATCGAAACGTCGCGTGCCGCGGAATTTCGCGTGGGCGACGTGCTGTACGGTGTTCCCTGGCATGTCTGCCCCACGGTCGCGTTGCACGCGGCGGCCGCGACGATCGAAGACCGGCGCGCGACCGGCTCGTGGCCGATCGTGGCGCGCGACCGCAAACTATCGATCTGAAGTCCTCGGCTGTTCGCGGCTTGTCCCCCTCGGCATGCGGAGTTAGGCTCAAGTTCTTCACCGTCGGCCACAAAAGTCGGCCGCGGCGCAAGAGCACGTCGCGGATTTCGCAAGCGCAGGCGGCCTTCGAAATAGTGCAGCGGCGCGTGGCCGCGTGAGTCCATGAAACCTCGCACCAAAACGCAGCGGAAGCAGCCGCGATCGACCTCCCGTGGATCCCGCTACGCGCCGCTTGCCCCCGCCGAACCGCGTTGGCGCTTGACTGCCGGAGCCGGCCTGCTTGTGGCGATGGTGGCCGTCGCCTATCTGCCGGTGGTGCGGACCGGCTTCATCTGGGATGACGAGAATTACGTCGAGGGTAACGAAGCCCTGCGCACGGTCGACGGGCTGCGCCGCATCTGGCTCGTTCCGGCCACCGAGAAGCAATACTACCCGCTCGTCCACACGACGTTCTGGCTCGAATATCACTTGTGGGGCTTGCGGCCGCTGGGGTACCACCTGGTGAACGTCGCTTTGCACGCGACATCCGCGGTGCTGTTTTGGCGCTTGCTCGCGCGGCTGCGCGTGCCAGGGGGATGGCTGGCGGCGGCGATCTTCGCCGTCCATCCGGTCATGGCCGAAAGCGTCGCCTGGGTTACCGAGCGGAAGAACGTCTTGAGCCTGCTTTTGGCTCTCCTCTCGCTGCACGCGTATTTCCGCTTCGCGCCGCCCGAGCAAACAGAAAACGGTCGTGACGTCAGGCTCGCTGGCAACTGGCGCTCGTATACATTGTCGCTCGCGCTGTTCGTGGCGGCGCTCTTGAGCAAGACGGTGGTTGCTTCGCTGCCCGCGGTGATTTTGGTGATCGTGTGGTGGAAGCGGGGGCAGGTCTCGGGAAGAGAGATTCTGCCGCTGGTTCCGTTTTTCGTCGTGGGCATCGGCTTGGGACTGTTCACCGTGTGGACGGAAAAACACAATGTCGGCGCGCGCGGGGACGAATTCGATTTCTCGATGTTGGATCGCGTACTTATTGCGGGCAGGGCCGTCTGGTTCTACGCCGGCAAGCTCGCCTGGCCTTATCCGCTGGCATTCTTTTATCCACGCTTCAAGATCGACGACCATGCGCTGTGGCAATATCTATTTCCGCTTGCCGCATTGGCGGTGATCGTGGCACTGTGGTGGTGGCGCGAGAAAATCGGGCGGGGCCCACTGGCCGCCGTGCTCATTTTCACGGGCGTGCTGGTGCCGGCGCTCGGTTTTTTCAACGTGTATCCTTTCCGCTATTCGTTCGTGGCTGACCACTTTCAATATCACGCCAGCCTGGCGCTGTTTGCCCTGGCCGCCGCGGGGACGGTGTTGGCTTTGAAGCGGCTGCCGGGACAGTTGCAAAAGGCCGCCCCGATCGCGGCCGCCCTGTTGCTGGTGGTATTCGCCGGGCTGACCTTCAGCCAGACGTTTGTCTATCGCGACCTGGAAACGCTGTATGTGGACACGATCTCGAAGAATCCCGAAGGCTGGGTGGCGTATTCCAACCTGGGCGTGTACGCCGAAGCGTCAAGCGACCACGACAAAGCGTATGAAAACTTCAAAAAGGCCGTCGAGCTCAACCCCAACGACGAGAAAATGCAAAGCAACATGGGGCACGTCCTCTTGAAGCTTGCCGAGCGCGATGGCTTCACGCCGGAGCGCATCGACGAAATGATGGGATACTTTCGCCGCGCCCTGGAAATTGATCCTAGTTCGATCTCTGCCCGCCGCGGCATGGGCTTTGCCCTGGTGCATGCCAACCGCGCTAATGAGGCCATCGAGCAATTCGCGCGCACGATAACGTTGCGCCCCAATGACGCCGATTCCTGGTCCGGCCGCGGCGTCGTTCTGGCAGCCGCCGGGCAGGCAGAGGAGTCCGAAAAAAGCTTTCGCCGCGCCCTGGAAATCAATCCGAACTACGTCGAAGCGCTGCGCGGCATGGCCATGCTGTGCATGCAGCAGCGCCGCACGGTGGAGGCGATCAGTTTTCTCGAACGGGCCGTCGCCATTAAGCCCGATTACCCTGAAGCCGAGTTCGAGCTCGCCAACCAGTACGCCATGCGTCGAGAATTCAAAAAGGCCCAGCAGCATTACGCCAAGTCGGTGGCCAAGAGGCCCAATTTCGTCGAGGGGTGGGTTCGACTAGGCGCAGCCTACGGCGACCTGAGCGAATTCGATCTGGCGATCAAATGTTTTCAGCAAGCCCTGGTTTTGGAGCCGACGAACAGCGCGGCGCAAGCGAATCTTCAAAAGGCACGCGGGCTGAAAGAAAAACAGGCGACGATACCGTAATGCCGGAGGACGCGCAGCCGTCGCCGACTGGGAATGAGAAATATCGCCGCGCTTGCTCGAACCTCGAAGCTGCCCCAGTGGTCACAGAATACGACCGCGCGGCGGAAGCAGACAAAGCCACGAACTGACACCACCAGGCCACGTGCGACACACCCACCGAAATGCTGGCAAGCCACGCCGGAGTTAAGCGTGCTGCTTGCCGCGAGCTTTCAATATATAGAGAGAGGGACCAACTCAGGATGCGCGAGGCTGCACGACTTTCGACCGGCATACCAGGCCTCGACGAGCTTTTGGGTGGCGGACTGCTGCCCGGTACGCTGACCGTGGCCTCCGGTGCCACCGGCATCGGCAAGACCCAACTGGGGTTGCAATTTGCCAACGCCGGTCGCGCGCAGGAGGGGCGGCGGGGCATCATCTTCGACATGTGTTCGCGCGGCGACAGCCAGAACCATGCCGATTACGCACGCCGCATGTTCGACTGGCAATTGGCCGTTAGCGATCCCAGCCATGCGCCCGATCTGGCACATTTCTTCGACACCCTCGATGGCTGCGGTGACTATTTGCGGGTCTTCGAATATCACGGCCGTCGCGTGACGCGCGGCGATATGGAGTTCGAAGCCTGGCAGGATTGGCAAGGCGAGCTGTCGCGCAAGCTGGCCGCGGCCATCGCCTTCTTTTACGGGAACTTCCTGCGCGGCGTGCGCCGCACCGTGATCGACGGCGTCGAACCGGTCGGGCGGGCCAGCGACTCGATTCAGTTTGATTTGTTCGAGTACATCTATCATCAGATCCTGCGCAAGGATCCGGAATGGGTTGCCCGCGACCTGTTCCGAGAGCGATTTCGCGAGAACGCCGCACGGATCGCGACGGCCATCTACGACAACAAGCGCGTCGGCTGCCTGCTCTTGTACACTTCGCCCGAGGTCATGCTCGAAGAGCTGGCAGCCCGCCCGCTGGAAGAAGGGGACGTGTTGTCGAACGCCAATACCGTGATCTACTTCGGCAAGATCCGCAGCGGCAATCGTCTATCGCGCGCGCTGTATATTGCCAAGCACCGTGGTAGCGCTTGCACGGATGAAATCGTCCCCTACACGATCGACGATCGCGGATT
>DASZWQ010000143.1 GCA_035546535.1 Pirellulales bacterium
TCAAACCCAACAAACGACTCTACGAAATGCTCTGCCACTACCTCAGCGGCTGGGCCACACTCGACGAACTTGAGCAAGCTATCGCCAAACATCACGCCACAGCGAAACCCCCGTAGCAAATCTTGAACCGAACACTATTGAGGGAGAGGGTAGGGTGAGGGTCGAGGCCTTGTGTGAGTGGAGAACGCGAGATTGATTCCGCGCGTTACCCTCCCTTGGCCCCTCCCTGACAGGGAGGGGGATTTTCAGGCGCAGAAGCCTGTCAGAAGTTTTCCATCTCTTCATCGGTCGGACGAATCATTCTTTCGCATCGACCGTCGTAACCGGGGCGATCTTTTCCAGGCCGGATTGCAATTCTTCGGCCTGACCCACCACGACCACCACGGTTTGATCGGGTTGCACCACGTTCTTGATCAAATCCATGCACGCCGTCTCGTCGGCTTGCACGACCGAACGCAGTTCCTCGTCGAAGTAATTCTCAGGCAAGTTGTTCAGCGCCAAGAGCCACAATTCCGATGCCATCTGCAGCGGCGTTTCGCGATCCATCGGAAAGCTGCCGACGAGATACGCCTTGGTCTTGCGCAGCTCGACGGCCGACGGCGGTTCGGCCTTCAGGCGTTTGATTTCCTCGAATACGGCCGCCAGCGCTTCGACCGTCGACTCGGTCTTGCTGAAGGTGTGAACGGTGAAATCACCGGCGAACCGCTGGGCGTGAAATCCGCCATTGGCGCCGTAGGTGAGTCCCTTTTTCACGCGGATCGATTCGTTCAGCCGGCTGGAGAATGCGCCACCGAAGTAACCGTCGATCACACGGCTGGCCGCATAGCGCGGATCGTGCCGGGTGATGCCTAACTGGCCGGTGTAAATCTGGCTTTGCGTGGCGTCGGGCCGATCGACAAGCACAATGCCGGTCGCGCCGGCCGCCGGCGGGTCGGGGAGCTTGATGTCGGGCCGCTCGCCGTCGACTTTCCAATCGCCGAATACCTTTTCGGCCAAGGCCAGGCCGCGCTTGTCGTCGATATCGCCCGACAGGATCAGCACGGCCGCGTCAGGCCGCGCGAACTTGTTCCACCAGTCTGGCAGGTCGGCGAGTTTGAGAGCCTCGACGTCCTTGATCTCGCCGGTGGCCGTGCGGGCGTAGGGATGTTCGCCGTACATTTTGCGGCGCAGCTCGCGGCGCGCGATATATGCCGGCTCGCGTGATGAGACGCGCAAACCGGTCAGCGTTTGCTTGCGCGTGTCGTCGAAGTCGGCTTCGGGAAAGGTCGGCTCGCGCACAACTTCGCCCAGCAGGCCGAGGGCGCGCTCCAATTCTTCGGTCAGGCAATTGGCACTGACGGTCGATGAGTCCATGCCGCCGGTGCCGCCCAGGCTGATGGCGTACGTACCCAGTTCGTCGGCCAATCGCGCTTCGTCGTGATGCTTCGTTCCCTTGGTGATCATGTCCAAGGTCATCGAAACCGTGCCCGGCTTGGTTTCGGTCCAGGCGCCCGACAGCAGGCCGAGCGTTGCGCCGACGAACGGCACCTCGTGATTCGGGACGATGATGACCTTCAAGCCGTTGGCGAGCGTGTGCGTCGTGTGTACCAAGGGGGGCGGATCGACGGCCAGCGGGGCCGCCAGCGGCGGTGCGGGAAAGAAGCCTTGCGGCCGGGAGACGCCGGGTCGACCTGGACGGGGCGCCTGCGTCTCGGCTTCGGCCGTGATCGGTGCATCTTCCTCGGCGTTCTTCTTCGGACCGGCGGCCATGCCGGTCGAGGGAATCAAGACCTTGATCTGCCGCTCCGGCACGAGGTACTTGCGCGCCACGCGCTGGAGATCATCGATCGTCACGCGGCGGACGTCGTCGAGAACTTCGTTGGCACGCTTGGGGTTTCTTTGCAGCACGGCCGCTTCGCCGAGGGCCGAGGCCTTGCCTTCGACGGTCAAAGTTTCCATCACGATCGACTTGAGCGCACGATTCTTGGCCTTCAGCAGCTCGTGATCGGTAATCGGACCGGTGCGCAGTTTGTCGATTTCTTCGTCCAGCGCCTCGATCGCGGCCTCGGGCTTCGCGCCGAAGGGAGGCACGATCGCACCGGCGAAGAAGATGCCATCTTGCTCGAGGGACTGGGAGATATCGATCGCCGATACGGCCACCTTCTTCTCAACGACCAAGGCGCGATAAAGCCGGCTGCTATCATCGCCTACCAGGATCGTCGAAAGCAACTCAAGGGGAACATGGTCCGAATGCGAGAGGGGAACGGTGCGGAACAAAACACCGACGACCGGCGCCGGGGCGTTATCCTCGTGAACCGTGACGGTGCGGCCCGCCTCGGGCCAGGGCTCGACAATTTCCACACGCGGCGGATCGGCGCCGCGCGGGATCCAGCCGAAGTGCCGCTTCGCAAGCTGCTGCGCTTCGGCATGCTTCACCGCGCCGGCGACGACCAGCGTGGCGTTGTTCGGCACGTAGTATTTGTTCCAGAAATCGCGCAACTCTTGCACGGCCGCCGCGCGCAGATGTGGAATCTTGCCGATCGGCGTCCAGCGATACGGATGTTCGCGGAACACCTCGGCCATCACCTTTTCCATCACCGTGCCGAACGGCCGGTTCAGGCCCATCCGCCGCTCTTCCTCGACCACCTTGCGCTCGGTGTCGAACGAGCCCTGATCGATCTTCAGGCCGGCCATGCGATCCGCTTCGAGCCACAGGGCCAGCTCCAACTGATGAGCCGCCAGTGTCTCGTGATACACGGTTTGATCGAAGGCGGTGTAGGCGTTGCACTCGCCGCCGGCCTGCCGCACCAGGTCCATGTGGTCCGTCGGGCCGAGGCGCTCGGTGCCGCGGAACATCATATGCTCGAACATATGCGCAAAACCCTGCCGCTCCGGGTTTTCGTCCTTCGAGCCGACGTGATACCAGACCTGCACGTTGACGATCGGGCAGGAGAAGTCTTCGAGCGTGATCACGTGCAGGCCGTTATCGAGCGTGATCTCGCGATAATCGAACAGCTTGCGCCCCTCGGCCGGGGCTTCTGACGGTTTAACGGGCGCCGCCGCGGCGAACGCCGCGGCCTCTGCCGCCGAGCCGATCGGGGGCGCGGCGCCGAGCAGGGACCAAGCAAGCAACAAGAATAGCAGCCGTCCGTACCGCATGAGAAAATCCTGGCAGGGGTATTCGGTGGAGATCGAGCAAAACGCTCGTGCGCGTAGTCTACCGGTCGAGGCCCGAAAAGACCAACGGGGCGCAAGCACGCGCGCGCTTTGCCACGCATTCTACGCAAGACGAGGGGCGCCGGTTCCAGCATAGCGCGCGGCAACCGACGGCTGTGGTCGACGGCGCTCTCGACGCTCAAGCGCTTACGCCACGGCGGCCGAGAAGTCGCTGACCAGGCGGAAGAAAACCTCGCGCGTCAGGTGCATGGGCACGGTCTCGCGCACGCTGCCCGGCTTTTTGACGAACCGGCACAAGCTCAGCGAGCCGCCGCGCTTTACAACCAGCTCGTAGTAGCTGGTGCGGTCCTCGTCGCGCTCCGGAGGGTTCGAGCGCAATTGCACGACGCACTGCTCGGCGTCGAACTCGATCGGGTTGATCGGCTCGAGCAGATAGGTGAGCCGCGAGGAAAGCTTCTCACCAAGCCGCTTCAGCTCTTGCGGCGTTTGCCCGGCAAGCGCGGGCGTGGAAAGCTCGAAACTTGTGACCGCGCAGGCCAGCGAGTCGAGGGCGGCGAAGTCGCAAGTCAGCGTCTGGCCGGCTTCCTCGATTTCGAGCCGGAACGGCGCTTGCGCCGTTTGCAGGGACACACGTGCCTGTGCGAGCAGGGTCATAACACTCACCTCTCTTCGTTCCCTCTCCCGCACCGCGCCGCCAGGCTGGCGAGCATCCTGCCCGCAGACCTTTTAAGGCGCCCTAGCAGGGGAGCGAAACCCTCTTGGACCCGCGCAAGCGCGGGCCTCTACTAGTTTTATTCCTTACCCGGTTGCGTCGTCACTTGATGCTGGCTGTATTCGCTGCCGTCGAAGCTGAGAATCGTGGGCACGTCCTCCAGGCGTGTCTCGATGTGGACCGGTCGCATCCACAGGCGGGCCAAAGCCCGTAGCGTGTCCTGAGCGTAACCCAGTTGCAGTTCGACGCCGTTGAATTCATGGAACAAGAACAGCTCGCCGCGGTTCTTGTAGTTGCCGTCGCGGACCGTGATCAGCGGTTGCCCGCGGTTGGTCAGGCTGTAAAGCAATCGTTGCTTGATTTTGGGAAATTCGCGGCTCTCGATTTCATAATAATCGGCTTCCTGGTTGTAGCCGAACGAGAACAATTTATGTTCTCGGCAAAAATCGAGCGTCAGGAACGTGTCGATGAAGGTCAGGTCGTTGTGGATCGCGCGGACTTCGAAGATCTTCTTACGGCCCAGGCCGGTGTCCTGCTGCCAGTTGCGCTTGGCGGCCAGGTCGTCGCACTCGTCGAATTCGCGGCCGAAGCGGCCGCGGTTCCAGCGATCCTCGATATCGCGGAAGAGCTCGATTCCCAGCTTGTAAGGGTTCAGTCGGCCGGGCGACGTGGCCATCGTGCCTGAGTGGTGATCGCAATAGTGGATCACATCGGCGGCCGACAACCCCTGGCGCGTCATGATCGTGGAGTGCCAGTAGCTGGCCCAACCTTCGTTCATGATCTTGGTCTGCGCCTGCGGAGCGAAGTAATACGCCTCATCGCGCAGCATCGACAGAATATCCAACTGCCAGCTCTTCAAGGGTGCGTGCTCGAGCACGAACAGCATGACGTCGCGCATCGGCTCCGCCGGAAAATGCTCTTCTTTTTCGCGCTGCCGCTTGCGGGCTTCGGCCTCGGCCTCCAGCGCCGCCGGCGGATTGACGAACGAATCCATGTAGCTCTTGGCCTGAAAGCGGCCGGGCCGCGCATCCTCTTCCTCCTCGTCCTGGGCGGCCAGGTCGAAGCGCGGGCGATCGTCGCGCCGCTTGATGAACAGCGAATGCACGTCGATCAAGTCCTCGATGCTCAAGCAGCAATCGATGAACTCTTCGACCGTCTCCACCCCGAAGCGATCCATGTAACGGCGGATCCGATTGCCGTGGTTCGCCATGTGATCCATCATCTTGCGATCGGTATGGGCGAACCAGGCGTTGTTCTTGAAGAAGTCGCAATGGCCATAGACGTGCGCCATCACCAGCTTTTGATCCGTGAGCGCATTCGACTTCATCAGGTACGCGTAGCACGGATTATTATTGATCACCAGCTCGTAGATCTTTTGCAGCCCGTACGTGTAGCCCTTGGAAAGCTGCTCGTACTCCATGCCGAAGCGCCAGTGCGGATAGCGCGTGGGGAAGCCGCCATAGGCCGCGATGGCGTTGAGCTGATCGCAATCCACGACTTCGAAGATCGTGGGAAAGAAGTCGAGACCGTGGCCGCGCGCATATTCCTCGATCTGGACCTGCATTTCAGCCAGATCCGGAGGCAACGACGTGTCGGTGTGCATGGCCATGGTCAGGTTCTTTCAGCAGCCTTACTTTTTGATCCGTTTACTGGCCCGAAGCGCGAGCGACGGAAAAGTCGGGTAAATCGCTCGCCGGCGCTTCGGGCTGGTGTAAATACCGCCAATCCGAACTGTTGCAGTGCAGTTTGCGTGCCACCCATCGGCAGCATTAGCGATATTTGCCTGTTGTTACTTTCCCTTTCCCAGGAACGCTTTGATCGAGTCGTATATGGCGTCCTTATCGCGAATCTCGGAGAGGACCAGCTTGTCGACGTTTTCCGAAACGCCCATCCGCAGCGACCGCATGTATTCGCCGCTGCCGTAGGGGCTTTCGACCTGCCCGTAGCAGAAAAGATTCGCCACCGGCAGCAAATGTTCGCGCAGCAGCCGCAGGCTGGCCTCGTTGTCCTCGCCCCAGTTGTCGCCGTCGGAAAACTGGAAGCAGTAGATATTCCAATCCGCAGGCGAGAACTCGCGGGCGATCAAGTCGACGCACACTTTGTAGGCACTACTGATGCGCGTGCCGCCACTTTCGCGGGTGCGGTAGAACGTGTCTTCGTCGACTTCCTTGGCCGCCGCGTCGTGAATGATGTAACGCGTTTCCAGGCCGTTGTACTGGCTCTTCAGCCAGGTATCGATCCAGAACGCCTCGGTGCGCACGATCTGCTTCTGTTCATCGGTCATCGAGCCCGAAACGTCCATCATGTAAATCGCGACGGCGCTGGCATCGGGCTGAGGAATCTTGACCCACGAGCGATAACGCTTGTCATCGCGAATCGGCACCACGCGCGGGCTATCAGCGTCATACGTGCTCGACGAGACCTGCCGGCGCAGCGCCTGAATGTAAGTCCGCTTGAAATGCCGCAGCGATTCCGGACCCAGCCGGCGAATACTGTTGAAGCGGGTCTTTTCCTGAATGACGTTGCTGCGCCCCTTGGGCTCGATACGGGGCAGCTCGAGCTCGTCCCCCAGGATTTGCGCCAGCTCTTCGAGCGAGATATCCACTTCCAGGATATGCGCGCCCGGGTCGCTGCCAGCCTGGCCCTTACCGTCCCCTTGCTCACCGGGCGCGGCGCCGATAGGCGTGCCGACTTCGCCCTCGCCTTGTCCGACGCCGCCCGAGCCGTTCTTGCCGTAGCGGAAGTGCGGCACGTCGAGCTGTGGAATGGGAATGCTGACCAGATCGCGCCCCTGCCGGCCGATCATCTCGCCGTGCGTGACATACTTCCGCAGATTCTGGCGAATCTTGCCGCGGACGATCTGTCGAAAACGTGACTGGTCCCGCTCCACCTTCATGGCGTCTCTCGCTTAGAGAGTACATGTCGAATGTGATAACGCATTCGACATTCGTCCCTTCGTCATTCGGATTTCAATACTTACGGTTTCGTGTCTCCGCGGGCGAAGATGCTGGCCACGAAGTTCAACACGTCCGTGGCGCTTTCGTCGTCATACCCGTAGTCACGAATCAAACGCCCCTTGACGACGTCGATCTTGGCTTGCGTGTCGGCGTCGACCACCTTCGAGACCAGGCTCGTCAGCTTGATCGAATCCTTCTGGTCTTCGAACAGCTTGAGCTCCAATGCCTTGTTCAGGCGTTCGTTGGTCTTATAGTCGAACTTGCGGCCGTCGATCGACAAGGCGCCGATGTAATTCATGATCTCGCGGCGGAAATCGTCCTTGCGGCTTTCCGGGATATCGATCTTCTCCTCGATCGAGCGCATCAGCCGCTCGTCGGGCTCCTGGTATTGGCCGGTGAACTTGTTCTTCACTTTTTCCCGCTGCGTGTAGGCCTTCACATTGTCGATGTAGTTGCCGCACAGTCGGGCCAAGGCGTCTTCGTCGGCCGCGATCGCCCGCTGCACTTCGTTCTTCACGATGTTTTCGTACTCTTCCTTCACCACCCCCAGCAGTTCGCGGTAGTGGTTCCGCATCTCTTCGCTGGTGATCAGCGTGTGATGCTTGAGCCCCGCCTCGATTTCGTTGAGCACCATGAAGGGGTTGATGCTCGTGGCGTCGGGGTGGGCAACCAGGGCATTGGAAATCTTGTCCTGGACGTAGCGCGGCGAGATGCCGTGCATCCCCTCGGTCAGGGCTTGCTCGCGCAGTTCCTTGACGTTGTCTTCGGTGAAGCCCGGCAGGCTCTTGCCGTTGTACAGCTTCAGTTTTTGCAACAAGGTGAGGCTGGCGTTTTTCGGCGGTTCGAGCCGGGTGAGGATGGCCCACATGGCGGCCATTTCGATCGTGTGCGGGGCGATGTGCTTGCCCTGCACTTTCTCCTTGTTGTAGTCCTTTTCGTAGATGCGAATCTCGTTGGCCAATGTGGTGACGTAAGGAATGTCGATTTTCACCGTGCGATCGCGCAGCGCTTCCATGAACTCGTTGTTCTGCAGGCGGCGATATTCCGGCTCGTTCGTGTGACCGAGGATCACCTCGTCGATGTCGGTTTGCGCGAACTTCTTCGGCTTGACCTTGTGCTCCTGGCTGGCGCCGAGCAAGTCATACAAAAACGCCACGTCGAGCTTCAAGACCTCGACGAACTCGACGATGCCGCGGTTGGCGATGTTGAACTCGCCGTCGAAGTTGAAGGCCCGCGGGTCGCTGTCGCTGCCGTACTCGGCGATCTTCCGATAATTGATGTCGCCGGTCAGCTCGGTCGAATCCTGGTTCTTTTCATCCTTCGGCTGGAAGGTGCCGATGCCGACGCGGTCTTTCTCGCTCAAGATCAAGCGCTTCACGCGCACGTCCTGCACGACCCGCGTCCAGTCGCCGCCATAATGCTTGAGCCGCTCGTTGTAGACGTACCGGCAGAACGGGCACAGCTCGCCCTTGACCTTGGCGCGGTACTCGCCCGGCGCCCGGTCGAGGTTCAGGTTCGCTTCAACGTCGGCGCGGAACCGGCTGGGGATGATGTGCAGCGGCTCCTCGTTCATCGGGCACCAGTGGACCGTGTGCGGTTCCTCCAGGTCGACCCAGCCGAGGGTGTACAGCGCCCCCTCGTCGCGGGCCGAATAGCGCTCCAGCCCCTTTTTCAGTTGCCGCGCGATAGTGCTTTTGCTGCTGCCGACAGGACCGTGTAACAACAGCACGCGCTTCTCGATGCCGTAGCCCTGCGCGGCGCTTTTGAAGGCGTTGACCAGGACGGCCAACTGGCTCTCCAAACCGAAGACGGCGTCGGCGCCGTCGCTTTCCGGATCTTCGAAGAAGCGGTAGCGGAGATGCTTTTCCCGCCCTTCTTCATAAGATTCTGTCCCGTAGGACAGGATCATATCGTAGACGCGTTCGAACGCGTTGCGAGTTACAAGAGGATTGGCGCGGACCAGATCGAGGTATTCCTCGAACGAGCCTTCCCAGGTTTTCTTCCTGAATTGCTCGAGGTCCTGTCGCTCGGCGATAATCTCGATAATCGATCGTCCACTGGTCATTGCTGGTACTCCACGACGTATCCGTCGTTTCCCAGGCGCCGGCGGAGGTTAATCCGCATGCTCAATGCGTTCCACGCATGAATGGGTCGCACCCCTGGTTGCTTGGGCCACCAACCATTCACGACAGCTCCGACGATCGGGCTGCCTGCTGCCGGCTCTTCCTGGCCTTCCCTTCGTGAAAATCGCCAATCGCAGACGACCGTTGGCAGCGGCGTGCGCGGGGATCGAAACTTTCCCAGCGCGCAGCAGCAAACGCGTTCGCCTGAGCGACCAGAAGGGAAGGTTGGAAAAGAACGCCCGGTGCGGAAGTGAACCGAAGGTAGGCCGTGCCTCTACTCTGGGCCGAGATGCTAGGACTTCCAAATCCGCACACCTCGCCTATCTCTACCCAACTTCAAGTATTGCCTCGATGCCCAACCACGGCAATACATTCTTTTATGCCATCGATGCGTCGGGCTATCGCGCAGCCAACAGGGAGCGGCGCAAAGGGCTGCGCAGGGCTCGGTTTATGCCGTGCTTGACGGTTGGGGGGGCGGCAGACCGACACAAACAGCGGTCGCTAGCAAGCCAGGGCCAGAATGCGCGAATCGCGGCCCGCTGGACACCAGCCCTGGCGAGAGCCGGGCGAAGGATCAGCGAGGCACAGTGGCACGCAGGGTGGCACGGACAACTCGCTTGTCCGTGCGCCGCAGGCGCCAAGCGTTCGCTGCTCTCACGCCAGCAGCTTTTCGACGCTTTCCATCAGCCGGTCCATGGCGAACGGCTTGCGGATATAGTCGTCGACGCCCAGCATCTCGGCGTACGCCTTGTGACGGCTTCCCTCGTTGGCCGTGATCATGATCACGCGCATCGGGACGGGCCGTGTGCGGCGTAGCTTCTCCAAAACCAGAAACCCGCTGCGCTTCGGCATCATCATATCGAGGATCAACAAGTCCGGATCCTCGCGCTCGGCCATGGCCAGGCCCTGGTTGCCGTCGCGCGCGACGAGGATCTTGTACCCCCGCGCTTCGAGCGCCAGGCGGATTGATTCCACGATTTCGGCGTCGTCATCGACGATCAGAATCCGCTTGGCGGCTGTCTTATCCGCTTTGTCCGCTGGTTCGGTGGGCATATCGGTGTGCCTTGCGCAGGTCGCCTCAGGTTCGCGGTGCGGCGACCGTTGGAGGGAATGGTTTTTCGTGTCGAGTGGCGAGACCACCACAAGTATCCGAGATTCCGGCGCAATGCAAGCGCGCCGACTTAGCGCGCTAGCCTTTTGGTAAGGGCGCACAACGGTCGCTTTGTATGCGATTCATCAAAGGCGGCGGAACTTGCTGCCCGCGCGCCACCGGCCTAACATCGGGGCGATTGCCACGCGGCACCGAACTCTGGTCCGCCGTCGCTCGACCGCACCCCGCCGGAGCCCCCGCCATGCACGCACGCTCGCTCGTCTTGTTTGCGATCTTTGCCCTCGCCATGACGCCGCACACACTCGCTCGTGCCGCCGAGTCGGCAGGTTGGAAGGCGGGCGTCGCCAAAATTGTCATCACGCCCGAACGCCCCATGTGGATGAGCGGTTATTCCAGCCGCGACCATGCCGCCGAAGGAAAACTGCACGACCTGTGGGCCAAGGCCCTCGTACTCGAAGACGCCGCGGGCCAACGCGCGGTGCTCGTGACGCTCGACCTGGTGGGCATCGACCGCCTGTTGTCGCTGTCCGTGCGCGACGCTCTGGAAAAGAACTACGGCCTGACCAAGCGGCAAATCGCGATCAACTGCTCGCACACGCACACCGGTCCGGTCGTGAGCCACAACTTGCGCACGATGTACTCGCTCGACGAGCAGCAATCGCGCCTGGTCGACGAGTACACCGCCGCGCTCGAAAAGAAGATCATCGCCTTGGTGGGCGAAGCGATTCAGAACCTCGCACCTGCCGCGATTTCCTGGGGAGGCGGCGAAACCAGTTTTGCCGTCAATCGCCGCAATAATCCCGAACCGGACGTGCCCGCCCTAATCGCCGAGGGAAAACTCAAAGGTCCGGTCGATCACCAGGTGCCGGTTTTGGCCGTCAACGATGCGGGCGGAAAACTGAAGACGGTCGTTTTCGGCTACGCCTGCCACGCCACGGCCTTATCGTTCTACCAATGGACGGGCGACTGGCCCGGCTTCGCTATGATCGACCTGGAAAAAGAACATCTCGGCACGGTGGCCATGTTCTGGGCCGGCTGCGGCGCCGATCAGAATCCACTGCCCCGGCGTACGGTCGAGCTGGCCGAAAAGTATGGCCACGAAATGGCGACGGCCGTCGACCAGGTGCTGGCAGGCGAGATGACGCCGATCGCCGGCAAGCTTTCGGAAAGCTATGCCGAGATCGATCTATCGTTTGCCACCTTGCCCACGCGCGAAGAGTTGACCGCACAGGCCGCCTCGAATGACAAGTACCAGGCCGCCCGGGCCAAGATGCTGCTTGCGCAGATTGCCGCAGGAAAACCTCTGAGCCCAACGTATCCGTATCCTGTCCAGGTGTGGCGGCTGGGCAATGGACCGGTGTTTGTCACGCTGGGCGGCGAAGTCGTGGTCGATTACGCACTGCGTCTGGAACAGGAATACCCCAACGAGCGGATGTGGGTCGCCGGCTACACGAACGATGTGATGGCCTACATTCCCTCGCGGCGCGTGCTGACCGAAGGGGGCTACGAAGGCGCGGGCGCCATGGTCTATTACGGACTCCCCACGGCGTGGGCGCCCGACGTCGAGGAAAAGATCATCCGCGAAGTCCACCAGCAGATCGGCAAGCCCTGACGCGCGACCGCCGACACAGAATCGCGCCCGCCGGTCATTCCTTGGCGCGTTCCAGGTACTCGCCGGTGCGGGTGTCGATCTTGATGAACGAATCCTGCTCGACGAAGGCCGGGACCAGGATTTCGGCGCCCGTCTCCAGCTTGACCGGCTTGGTCAGGTTCGTGGCCGTATTGCCGCGCACGGCCGGCTCGGCGTATTCCACCTTCAGGACGACGTGGTTGGGGGGCGTGACGCTGATGGGGCTGTCATTGAACAACACCATGCGGCAGACCATCCCCTCCTTGATCCACTTCCAGGCATCGTCGACCTGATCGGCCGTGAGCTCGTACTGCTCGTAGGTGGTATTCTCCATGAACACGAAATTCTCGCCCTGGCGGTACAGGTACTGGGCGTCGATCTCCGTGACGTCGGCGGCTTCGAGCGAGTCGCCCCCTTTGTACGTCCGATCCAACATGGTGTTGCGGATCAGGTTCTTCATCCGGCACTTGTACAGGGCGTTCCCCTTGCCCGGCTTCACGAAGTTGCATTCGACCATGATGTAGGGATCGCCATCGATCTGGACCTTCAATCCCTTCTTGAAATCGCTGGTGGAGTAACTGGCCACGGGTGATGTCCTGCCTTGTCGCTTGGGGGTACGGGTTTATGCTACGATTGCCCGGCGGGAGAAAAGGCCCCGGCCGAGGGTTGGCTCATCAAAGGTAAACGACCATTTTAGCGATCCAGACCGATCCTGTCCGCCCCACCTTCCCCCCGGTCGAGCCGTGCTGGCGGCGCGAATTGCGGCAGGCGGTGCGCGATCCCGCGGAGCTCTGCCGACTGCTGGCGCTGCCGCAGGAGTTTGCCGAACGGGCCATTGCGGCAGCGGGCGGTTTCCCGCTCTTCGTGCCGCGCGGCTTCCTGGCCCGAATCCGTCCCGGCGACCCGATCGATCCCCTGCTGCGGCAAGTCCTCCCGGTCGCCGAAGAGTTCGCCACCGTCGCCGGCTACTCAGCCGACCCGGTCAATGATGCCGCCGCCAAGCGGTCGCCCGGGCTGTTGCAAAAATACGCGGGCCGGGCGCTATTGATCACGACCGGCACCTGCGCCGTCCATTGCCGCTACTGCTTCCGACGGCACTACCCGTACGCCGAGGCACCGAAGTCGCTTGCCGCCTGGGAGCCGGCGCTCGCCGAAATCGGGGCTGACACGTCACTGCACGAGGTGCTGCTCTCGGGCGGTGACCCGCTGGTGCTGGTCGACGATTTTCTTGCGCAGCTCGCCAGGCGCTTGGCCGGTATCGCACACCTGCGCCGCTTGCGGATCCACACGCGGCTGCCGGTTGTCATACCCGAGCGCGTGTGCGACGAGCTCCTCGGCTGGCTGACCGGTAGCCGGCTCACGCCGATCGTGGTCGTGCATGCCAACCACGCGGCCGAACTCGACGAAAGCGTGTCCCGTGCGCTTGGCCGATTGGTCGATGCGGGGATCGTCGTCTTGAATCAGGCCGTGCTCTTGCGTGGCGTCAACGATTCGGCCGACGCGCTATCGGCCCTCTGCGAGCGACTCGTCGACTTGCGCGTGATACCTTATTACCTGCATCAGCTCGATCCGGTGGCCGGGGCCGCGCACTTCGAGGTGCCGGAGCACGAGGGGCGGGCACTGATTGCCGAGTTAGCCGCGCGGCTGCCCGGCTATGCCGTGCCGCGTTATGTTCGCGAAGTACCGGGGGGTACGAGCAAGACAATGATTGCCTGAGAGCGCCACGGCCGAATTGTCGCGGTCGATCGCGCCGCGTTTGGCAACCGGAGGGGGAAATGAAAGTCTTGGTGGGGGTCGACGGGTCGGCGGGGGGCTTTGCCGCCGTGCGCCTGGCGGGACGCGTCATCGATCCGGCGCGCGATCAGATTGCGCTCTACTACACGCCGCCACAAATACACTCCCGCGATGCGGGGCCGGAAATCTGCGAGCGGGCAAGGACGGCCCTGGCCGAGGCGATTTTTGCCGAGGCACGCGCCGACCTTCCCGATGGCCTGGCGGACGGTGCCGAGACGATCTTGGGCACGCAAAATCCTCGCGAAGGACTATTGGCCGCGGCCGAAGAGTCGCGCGCCGGATTGATCGTTGTCGGCGCCCGCGGAGCTGGCCGCATTGAAAAGCTGGTACTCGGGAGCGTCTCGGGATCCTTGGTGCGCCAGGCACATGTTCCGGTGCTGGTGGTGCGTCCCTCCGAAGCCAGCCCCGCTCAGGCACCTTTACGCGTGCTGTTGGCGTTCGACGGTTCGCCCGACGGACACCGGGCGGTGCGTTTTGCGGCGAGCTTGCACTGGCCCACGGACACTTCCGTCGTCGCCGCTGGCGTGATCGAGTCGCTCTTGGCCGGCGCGGTGCCGACGTGGTTGGAAGAAAAAGCCCGCTCGGCCGATGCCGAGGCCATGGCGCAGGCCTGGGTGCGCGAACACGAGGCCGATCGCGAGCATAAGAATGAGGAGCTGCACCAGCTTTGCCAGGCGTTGCCTGGTGTCTTTGCCTCGGCAAAATGCCTGGTTGCCGAGGGGCATCCGGCGGAACAGATCTTGCGGCTCATCACCGCCGAGCGCATTAACATCGTCGTCGTGGGCGCTCATGGCATGGGAGCCGCCGAGCGGCTGTTGATCGGCAGCACCGCCGAAAAGGTGCTGTCGATGGCTCCCTGCTCGGTGCTGGTCGTGCGCTCCTAGTCGAAGTCGTATAGCGCGGGCAGACGGGTGGTGCGATGAGTTTTCTGCAGCGTGATACGGCTCCGCTCGACGCTGAACATACGCCCGCCGCCATTCACCGCCGTCTGCGCGCCGCGACCGAGCACAGCTACCTGCGCGATTTCGTTCTCGGCGCCATGGACGGCACGGTGACGACGTTTGCCGTCGTCGCCGGCGTGGCCGGCGCCGGCTTGCCCCGGGGCGTCGCCATCATCCTCGGCATGGCCAACCTGCTGGCCGATGGCTTCAGCATGGCCGCCGGAAACTACCTGAGCACCAAGACCGATCGCGAGCTGGTCGATCGCGCGCGCCGCATCGAAGAGATGCACGTCGACCAGGTGCCTGACGGAGAGCGCGAAGAAGTGCGGCAGATCTTCGCCGCCAAAGGTTTTGAAGGCCCCATCCTCGACGAGGTCGTCAACGTCATCACCACGGATCGGCGCCGCTGGGTCGATACGATGCTCACCGAGGAACTGGGGCTGCGGTTGGAATCTCCCAGCGCCCTGCGCGCGGCCGCCTCGACCTTCGCCGCGTTCGTGACTGTCGGACTGATCCCTTTGTTACCCTTTCTCCTGGGAATCTCCGGTGACGGGCGGATTGTATTCGCCGTAAGCGCCGCGGCCACGGCCGTGGCCTTCTTTGGCGTGGGAATCGCACGCGGACTGGTTTTACACCAATCGGTGGTCCGTGCCGGTTTCGAGACCCTGGGCATCGGCGGCGTTACGGCCGCCTTGAGTTATGCTGTAGGACTGGCGCTGCAAAGCCTCGGCGCGCCCTGAAGACCAGAGAACAGCATGGCACGCGTCGCCTGGCTTACCGATCTGCACTTGAATTTCCTGTCGGGCGACGCCGTCGACAAGTTTTTGGCGCGCGTCGCCGCCACGCGCGCCGATGCGTTCATCATCAGCGGTGATATTGCCGAATCGCAAAATGTCACAGAGTATCTGGAATGGATCGCCAGCCGGCTCGCCGGGCCCGTCTATTTCGTGCTGGGAAATCACGACTTCTACAACGGCTCGATCGCACAGGTTCGAGAAAAAGTTACCGAGCTCTGCCGGCATGAGCCGCAGCTCGTATGGCTGAACACGGCCGATCAGATCGAACTGTCGCCGCACGTGGGCCTGGTCGGGCACGACGGTTGGGCCGATGCGCGGCTGGGGGATTACGAGCGGTCGCTCGTCATGATGAACGACTATCGGCTGATCGCGGAGTTTGCCTCCATGAGCAAGGAGGCGCGCTGGCCGCTCTTGAAGGCCGAGGCCGACGCAGCGGCTGACCACATTCGTCGCGTGCTGCCGGCCGCGCTCGCAAAATTTCCGCGCGTCGTTCTGGCCACGCACGTGCCGCCGTTTCGCGACGCCTGCTGGCACGACGGCGAAATCTCGGACGACGAGTGGCTGCCGCATTTCACTTCGAAGGCCATGGGCGACGCACTGATCGAGATCATGCACAAACACCCGACCCGGGAGCTGACCGTGCTTTGCGGCCATACTCACGGCCGCGGTGAAGCACGCCCCGCCCCGAATATCCTCGTGTTGACCGGCGGCGCGGAGTACGGTTCGCCGGCGATCGAACGCGTTTTTGATTTCTCATAGCGATGGACAGCATTTCGAATGGAGAATCTCGACCCTCCCCTGACCCCTCCCTGACAGGGAGGGGAATCGTAGTCGAGCGAGTTCAATAAACCCTCTCCCTCCGGGAGAGGGTAGGGTGAGGGCGCCGGGGTGCGGCTGATGGCGATTTTTTCCGAGCTGCGCGAAGTCTGATCGTGATGACTGGCGACCGCGACAACTGGCGACCTACGGCGAGTTGGGAGATGCTGCGCCGTCGTGCGGCGCTACTAGCCCAGTTGCGCACATTCTTCGCGCGCCATGGTTTTCTCGAAGTGGAGACGCCGCTGTTGTCGGCCGACACGGTCGTCGATCGGCATCTCGACCCGTTTGGAGTTCCCATCTCGGGTCCGCCGGCAGCCACGAATCCGCAGTATTGGCTGCAAACCTCCCCCGAGTTCGCCATGAAGCGCCTGATGGCTGCGGGCGGCGAGGCGATTTATCAGGTGACGCGCGCCTTTCGCCGGGATGAGCAAGGCCAGCGGCACAACCCAGAATTCACGATCGTCGAATGGTATCGAGTCGGCGACTCGCTCGACGCCGGCATGCAGTTTCTTTCCGAGCTGTGCCAGGAAATGCTCGGCACGCCGCCGGCAGTGCAATTGACCTATCAAGCGGCGTTCCAACAGCACGTCGGCATCGATCCACACACGGCGACGAACGAAGAGATTGTAGAAGCCGCGCGGCACCACGGTGTCTCGGCGCCAGAAAGCCTGGGCACAGCCGATCGCGATGCCTGGCTCGACTTGCTCTTGGTCACGCTCATCGAACCGCATTTGGGCAAAGTGGCGCCGACGATCTTGCACGATTATCCGCCGTCGCAAGCGGCGCTGGCGATTGTGCGGCCCGGCCCGCCGCCGGTGGCCGAACGCTTCGAGCTATACGTGCGAGGGATCGAGCTGGCCAACGGCTATCACGAATTGCTCGATCCGCACGCGCTCGGCGCGCGAAATCGCGAAAACAACCGGGCGCGGGTCGCCGATGGAAAACGGCCCCTGCCCGAGGAGAGCCGCCTCTTGGCGGCCATGGAGACCGGTCTGCCAGCCTGTTGCGGCGTGGCGCTGGGCTTCGACCGGGTCGTGATGCTCGCCACGGGCGCGAGCTCGATCGACGAGGTGATTGCTTTCCCCTTCGATCGAGCGTGATGCTCGACCGCGCGCGCCCGACTATCGAAAAGATTTTCGCGCCGCCTACGCCCCTTTTTCGTAATGCGTCGTTAGTCTGTATCTCACAGGGGTCGGACTAGCCGCGGCGCGGCATTTGCAGCATCCGCGGGCTCAGCCAGCGCGTTCGGGATCTTTCTTGGCTGCGTGCAGGGGCAATGCACTTCGGGAGCACGAACATGTCCCCCCTTCTCCTGCCATTTGTCGCATCGCGCGCGCGTGTCGCCGCGACTGCCCCGATTTCGTCGGTACGAATCACCGCGCTTGCGGCGACCATTCTGGTCGCCGCGACGACGGCGCAGGCTCAGACCGTCATCCGCGTGGCCAGCGGTCTTGATAACCCGCTCTTCGCCACCTTCGCCCCCGGCGACACCAGCCGCGAGTTCATCGTCGAGCAGGGGAGCAATGGCACGGCCGACATCAAGATCCTGAATCTCGCCGACAATACGATCAATCCGACGCCATTTTTGACGCTCTCCGGCATCGCCACCGGCGGCGAGCAAGGGCTCTTGGGCCTGGCCTTCGATCCCAACTACGCCACCAACGGCCGCTTTTACGTCGACTACACGGCGCCGGGCGGGGCGTTCAACGCCGGCGTGACGCACATCACGCGCTACCAGGTTTCGTCGAACGCCAACGTTGCCAATGCGGCTAGCGCGACCGACGTGCTGACGATCGACCAGCCGCAGACGAATCACAATGGCGGCTGGATCGGCTTCAGCAATCGGCCCGGTGATTCAGGGAATCTGTACATCGCGATGGGCGACGGCGGCAACGCCAACGATCAAGGGACGGGTCACATCGAGCCGACGGGTAACGCCCAAGATACGAACTCGCTATTGGGCAAGATGCTGCGCATCAACGTCGACACGCCCGGCCCGGCGCAGCACCCGAACTACTCCATCCCGTCGAACAACCCCTTTGCCAATGGCGTCGGTGGCGCGCCCGAGGTGTTTCTGTACGGCCTCCGCAATCCCTTTCGCGATAGCTTCGACACGGCCACCGGCAACTTGATGATCGGCGACGTGGGCCAGGGCGCGCGGGAGGAGATCGACGTCCAGAAAGCAACCAATCCTGGCGGTGGTGAAAACTACAGTTGGCGTTTGCGCGAAGGAACGATCGCCACGCCCGGCGTCGGTGGGCCAGCTCCGCCGGGTGCGGTGAACCCGATCCTCGACTATCCGCACACCCCCACGGCACAAGAGCCGATCGGCGGGCAAGCCGTGATCGGCGGTTACATCTATCACGGCGCGGGCGTGCCGAGCCTCGACGGTAAGTACATTTTCGGCGATTTGCTGGGGCCGATCAGCAGCTCGAACCCCAACGACCTGGGCCGCATCTTCTCGCTCGACTACAACGGCACGACCGCGTCGAACTTCACAGACATCACCAGCCAGTTGTTCGCGGGAACATCCTTATCGCTTTCGAGCCCGCACTCTTTTGGCGTCGATGGCTTCGGCGAGATGTATATCGTCGACGGCAACGGCTCGTTGTATCGCATCGTGCAATCGGCGGCGGCAGGCGACGCCAATCACGACGCCATCGTCAACAGCCAGGACATCGCGCTCATCTCGGCGTCATGGCTGGCGACGGGCAGCAATCTGCCAGGCGATACGAATCACGACGGTATCGTCAATTCGCAGGACATCGCGCTGGTCTCGTCCAACTGGCTGGCCGTCTCGGGCGAAGGGGGTGCCGCCGCGGTGCCCGAGCCGACGGGGCTGGAGCTCGCACTCATCGCGCTCGTGGGTTGTGCTTTAACGGCATTTCAATGCCAAGGAAGGTTCTCGTAGCTTCCCCTGCCCCATTGTTGGTTTTCCCGGAGATGCGCTAGAATGGCACCCTTTGTGGCACGCCGTCGTAGCGTTCAAACCCCGTAGAAAACCGATTCATGGCAAAAGCTCCCGCGACCGCGATTACACCCACCCGCGGCGATGATTATCCCGAGTGGTATCAGCAGGTGGTCCGCGCCGCCGACCTGGCCGAGCAATCCCCCGTGCGCGGTTGCATGGTGATCAAACCCTGGGGCTATGCCCTGTGGGAGAACATGCAGCGCGTGCTCGATCGGATGTTCAAGGACATCGGGCACGTCAACGCCTACTTCCCGCTATTCATTCCGCTCAGCTACCTGGAAAAGGAAGCGGAACACGTCGAAGGCTTTGCCAAGGAATGCGCCGTCGTCACGCATCACCGGCTCGAGGCGGGGCCGGAAGGGGGCCTGGTTCCCACGGGCAAGCTGGAAGAACCACTGGTCGTGCGGCCGACGAGCGAAACCATCATCGGCGCCATGTACGCCAAGTGGGTGCAGTCGTATCGCGATCTGCCGATCTTGATCAATCAATGGGCGAACGTCGTGCGCTGGGAGCTGCGCACGCGGATGTTCCTGCGCACCGCCGAGTTTCTGTGGCAGGAAGGACACACCGCGCACGCCACGCAGGCCGAGGCGGTGGAAGAAACCATCAAGATGCTGGGCGTCTACGCCCGCTTCGCGCAAGACTACATGGCCATGCCCGTCATCCGTGGCGAGAAGACGGCCGGCGAGCGATTTCCCGGCGCCGTGAACACGTATTCGATCGAGGCCATGATGCAGGACCGCAAGGCCCTGCAGGCCGGCACATCGCACTTCCTGGGCCAGAATTTCTCCAGGGCGCAGGAGATCAAGTTCCTCTCCTCCGAAGGGCGCGAGGAATTCGCCTGGACCACAAGCTGGGGTGTGTCGACACGCTTGATCGGCGGTCTGATCATGACTCACGGCGACGACGATGGGCTGATCGTGCCGCCGCGACTGGCGCCGCAGCACGTCGTGATCCTGCCGATCTATCGCACGGACGAAGAGCGCGCAAGCGTTCTGGAATATTGCCAGAAGTTGCGGGCCGAGCTGGCCGCACAGCGCTATGACGACGAGCCCGTGCGCGTGCTATTAGACGATCGCGACATCGCCCGGGCGGATAAGAAATGGCAGCACGTCAAGCGCGGCGTGCCGGTGAGCGTCGAGATCGGCCCGCGCGATCTGGCGGGTGATACGCTCATGCCGAAGCGTCGCGACGAGACCTCGGGCGAGAAAAAGCCCGCCGTGCCGCGCAGCCAGTTCGTGGCCGAGATCGGCGCTACCCTGACCGCGATGCAGAAGAACCTTTTTGACCGCGCGCTCGCCGAGCGCCAGGCCAACACGCGGACGATTACCAGGCTCGACGAATTTGAGGCCTTCTTTACTCCGGCCAATGCCGACAAGCCGGAAATTCACGGCGGCTTTGCCGTGTGCCATTTTGTCGAAGGGAAGCAAACGGCCGACATCCTGGCCAAACACAAGGTCACGATCCGCTGCGTGCCGATCGCCGAGGAGCCCGGCTTCGAGCAGGAACTGCCCGGCGAGTGCGTCTTCACGGGCGAGCCGACCACGAAGCGCGCAATCTTCGCCAAAGCGTACTAACAGCCTGTTGAAGAACTCAACGGGCTGCGACATCGCAGGGATGCGATGGCAAAATATCGACGTAAGTCGTTATTTTGCGAGCCATGCGAAGCTTTGCTTCGCACTTGGCGAGGTTGAAAAAAGCCACGAGGGCTTTTTTCAACAGGCTGCTAAGCGAAGCGCGGAGCGAAAGGTGCCGAGTGCCGAGCGATTCACTTCGAGCACCTTCCCCAAGCGCCAGCGATGGTCGCACCGAGCTTCGATTCGTCCCTCGCGCGCTTCGGGCAGGTATTGATCAACTCTACGAGTTCCAGCGCACATTAGTTTGGCAATTCGGGTGCCATGGCCACGCTGGACTGGCAAGGCATCAGGCCACCTACTCGCGCGAGCGTGATGCCGGTAATTCCCGTGTATCTGACGCCCAAGGCGTCGAACAAGTCGGCCCAGGGCAGGCTATTAGGATCCGCGGCCGTGCATGTAGCTATTTCACGTCCGCGACGAACGTGTTGCGCAATACCCCCAGCCTTTCGATTTCGATTTCCGCGGCGTCGCCTGGTTGCAAGAAGATCGGCGGCTGCCGCGCGAAGCCGACGCCTGGCGGTGTGCCGGTGAAGATGACGTCGCCGGGGATGAGCGTGCAGACCTGCGAGATGTAGGCCACGAGGCGGGGCACGGAAAAGATCAATTGATCGGTGTTCGAGTCTTGCAGCGTGCGCCCGTTCACGCGGCATTGAATGCGCAAGTGGCCCACGTCGCCTAGTTCGTCGGGCGTGACCAGCTCGGGCCCGAACGGCGCGAAGCCGTCGAACGTCTTGCCCAAGAGCCATTGCTTGCCGGGCTTGTGCGCTTGCCAATCGCGCGCCGAGACGTCGTTGCCGACGCAGTAGCCGCCGATGTAATTCATGGCGTCCGCGGGCGAAACGCGTCGCGCGCGGCGGTTGATGACGACGACCAGCTCGGCCTCGTAATCCACTTCGTGACTTTCGCCCGGTAAGGGAATCACGTCGCCGTGCGCGGCCACGGCGGTCGGAAACTTGTTGAAGATCACCGGCTCGGGGGGCGGCTCCATGCCGCTTTCGCGCGCGTGATCGGCGTAGTTCAAGCCGACGCAAATGACCTTCTGCGGCTCAGGAATGGGGGCCAGCAGGCGCACGGTGCCGGGATCGATCGTGGCCCCTTTGGTCATCGCGGCCGCGGCGCGGCGCAAGACCTCCGGGCCTGCGGCCAATAACTCCTTCAATGACCAGGGGAGTGTCGGATCGGTGCTGGCCAGATCGACATAACGACCGTCGCGCACGGCAGCCACGCGGGGCCCTTGCGCGGATAGAAACGTCACGAACCTCACGGAATCCCTCCGGTAGTTTTCTGCCACGTTCGTCTCGCCGATCGCCCCCTCTTGGGGCGAGTCACGGCCGAGCGCCGGCGCCAGATTAAGGCCGCGATCATGGCTTCGCAAGGCGTCGCGCCGGTCGGGATGCGGCGCGGAACAGCCCGCTCGCCGTGCAAGTCGGGGGACCAGAAAACGCTCGAACACCCGGCTTTGGGGCCGGTTGAGCAATTTTGTCAGGCGCGTCCTGGCATTTCGAACTATGTTTTCCAGTGGCAGGCGATCGCAACACATCTCGGGAGCACGAACCTGCCAACGCACGCGCTTCGATCGCGCTCCCCACAGCTGTATCGGCAACCATGACACCTTCTGCCTCCCCATCTACGGCCGCTCGTGCAGGCGGCGCGGCGGACGCCGTGCTCGCCTCGGATCAACTCCCGATCGGCGAACGGCTTCAAGAGCTGACCAGGCTGCTTTCGGATTTGCACGAGACGCCAAACGCCTCGACCAGCACGCCCTTGCAGCTGACCCCCACTCAGGAAAACACCCTGGTCCAGGTGCGGCTGGGCATCGCCAGCAGCTTGTACACGGCGCTGAAATGGAAGCACGAGCCGACGGCGCGGCATTGCCTGCGCGTGGCGCTGGGTTGCTCGGCCTGGGTCCATCGGCTGGGATTGCCCCCCGAGCGGCGCGACGAGATCGAAGTGGCCGCGCTTTTGCACGACGTCGGCAAGATCGGCGTCCCCGAGCACATCCTCACCAAGCCCGGCCCGCTGACCGTGCAGGAAATGGCCGTCGTCGAGGGGCATTGGCTGGTGGGGTTGGAAATCCTGCGCAACTGCTGCGCCGCGAAGACCCTGCAAGACATCCTGCTCTACACGCCCGCCTGGTTCGACGGCAGCCGTCTGGGCCTGGGGGTGCTGGGCGAATCGTTGCCGCTGGGGTCGCGCATCGTGGCGATCATGGACGCCTTCGATTCGATGACCAACGATCACGACTATCGTCCGGCGCTAACGCGGCAACAGGCGTTTCACGAGCTACACCGCGGCGCTGGCCGGCAGTTCGATCCACGCCTCGTGAAGTCATTCTGCGAATTGCACGATCACGACGAATCGAAACTGCTCGAGCTGGTGCCGCGCCGGTGGCTGCAGCAGCTTGATCCTTCGGAAGTGAACACCGCCTGGCGATTGAACGACCGCGAGGCGCCGTCGCCGCAGCTTTATCAGATGCCGTACTTCCAGGAGCGGTTGATCGACGAACTGGCCGAGGCCGTGATTTTCGTCGATAACTCGCTACGAATCATTCGCTGGAACGCGGCGGCCGAGCGGCTGACCGGCGTGCCGGCCGAAAACGTTTACCTGCGCAACTGGGCCCCCAGCCTGTTGCGATTGCGCGATGAACACGGCTGCATCATCCAGGACCAGCAGTGCCCCATGGCCTATGCGTTGCAGGCCGGGACGATGTGGGCCGGTCGGCTGAACCTGCGCGGCCGCGATGGGCACGTAGCCACGGTTACGGCCCGGGCGTGCCCCGTACACGGCGAAGACGGCACGCCGCAAGGGCTCGTCATCGTGCTACACGGCACGGTCACCGAAGACGCGCACCACGAGCATTCGCAGCAGTTGCACGAAATCGCGGCACGCGATCCGCTGACGCGGCTGCCGAATCGGGCCGAGTTCGATCGGCAAGTCGACGCGGCCGTGGCCGCCCACACGCGCGAGAAGCGACGCTGCAGCATCATCATCACCGGCGTCGACGACTTCAAGCAGATCAACGAGGACTACGGGCACCGAGCCGGCGACGAGGTGTTGCGGGCTTATGCGGCGCTGTTGCTCGGCTCGTGCCGGGTGGGTGATATCCTGGCCCGCTACGGCGGCGACGAGTTCATCATGTTCTTCGCCGACTGCGACGGCCAGATCGTGGCGCGGCGCGGCGAGCAATTGCGCATGGCCTTCGCCGATTTGCCGCACGAAGAATTGGGCAATAAGCGCGCCAGCGCCAGCTATGGCGTTACCGAAATCCAGCCTGGCGATACGCCCGACACGATGATCTGCCGCGCGAAGCGCGCGTTGCAGCAGGCGAAAGCGGCGGGCCGCAACAAGGTCGTGCAGCTTGGCTCGGGGCAAGAGACCGCATCCCGGCCGCTGCTCAAGCTGCGCTGCAAGTTCACCTCCGGCGAGCCGGTGATCGAAAAGCAGTTGGTGAGCGAGGTGCCGCTGGAAGTGAGCGTGGAAAAACTGCGCGGTTTCATCTCGGACCATCATGCCAACGTCATCGAGCTGAAAGAAACGCGCGTCGTGTTGGCCGTCACCTGCGGATCGCCGGCGCGGCCCCTGTTCTCGCAGCGCACCACGCGGTTCACGATGGAAATCGACTTCGAGGAAGAGCGCGAGCGGCCGGCGAATGACGACGATCGCCAGGCCGGGTCCGGGGTGCGGACGATCATCAAGATCGCCATCCGGCCCGAGAAGACCGCCGAGCGCCGCCAGAAGCTCGTCGACGAGCATGCGCGGCAATTGTTGATCAGCCTGCGCGCCTATCTGATGGCCGTCGAACCGGGCGACACCGCGGCCAGCGTGCTTGCGCGCGCCAAGGGTCTGCTGCTGCCGCGCTGGTCACGCTAGGGCCGACACGCGTGCGGCACTTCTTTCCGCGCGAGAATCGTACTGGTGAACAAGCCACCGGGGACACCCGTGGGTTTCTCGGTGATCTGCGGCCCGCGCGGCTGATTGCTATTGCGAAACCTTTCGGGTATGCTGCGCGCGGATTGTACGATTTTTCGCTGCTTCGACCTGTCCGTTCCGGAGATAACCACCATGGCTTATACCGTGCCCGACCTGCCGTATGCCTTCGACGCCCTCGAGCCGCATATCGATGCGCAGACGATGCAGATTCATCACGACAAGCATCACGCCGCGTACGTGACGAATTTGAACAACGCCATTCAAGGAACGGATTTGGGCAATCAAAGCATCGAGGCGCTGGTGTCGGCGATCGACAAGGTGCCCGAGAACATCCGCACGGTGGTACGTAACAACGGCGGCGGCCACGCCAACCACTCGCTGTTCTGGACCGTGATGGGACCGAAGGCGGGCGGTCAGCCGAGCGGCGCCTTGGCCGAAGCCATCAAGGCCGATCTGGGCGGCTTCGACGCTTTCAAGGATCAGTTTGCCAAGGCTGCTACCACGCGCTTCGGCAGCGGCTGGGCTTGGCTGAGCGTCGGCCCCGGCGGCAAGCTGATTGTCGAAAGCACGCCAAATCAAGACAGCCCGCTCATGCACGGCAACACGCCGATCCTGGGCCTGGACGTGTGGGAACACGCGTATTACCTGAAGTACCAGAACCGCCGGCCTGAGTACATCGCGGCCTTCTGGAACGTGATCAACTGGCCGAACGTGGCCGAGCGATTCGCCGCTGCCAAGCGCTAGCACTCGGTCGAGCAGGTCAGGTAACGCGCTGTCGCGGCGGCATTGCTAGCGATGCTTGGCAATGCGGTTGCGCGCTTGCCAAAAATGATATTGATTCGCGGGCGCGTCCTTCTATAATCCCCGCCCGGTTGCGCCGTAGGCGGTCACTCTGGCAGTCGTGCCTTCTAACGCGATTGTATGGAGTTCACCGTTGCACCTGTCCGAATAGATATCCAGACAACGCTCCCGCGTGCGGCCCGCACCGCGCACGGACGAGCGCAGCACATCTTGTCGCATTTCAACAGAGCAGTGCGGTGCGCGAGCGCGGCAAGGAGGCCGTGCGACCCGCTGTCGTCTCTGACATATCTTCTTCTCTCTACAAGGCAGCCGAGCCATGTATTTTCCAGTTGCGCACGCAACGTGTGTCGCCCTTTTGGCGCTGGCCGTCACGGGTTGCCAAAGCGGCGTGAAGTGGCCCTTCGCCAAGAAGGAGGCCGCAGCCTCGCAAGCCTACCCGGGCGCCACCACGCCAGCGGGCGCCTACTCGAATCAAGCGCAGTCGAACGTGCAACTGCCGTCGACCACGACGCAGCCCTACAACATTGGCAATAGCTACGCGCCGGGCAATACCTCGGCCGCCGCGACCGGGACTTATCCTGAAGCCGCGGCCGCGGCCACCGCCGCCACTTATCCCGGCGCGGGAGCCGGCACGACCAATGCCGGTAGTGCCTACGGCGCCCCGGCCGCCTATCCGGGCGGAAACACCGCTTATCCTTCGACCGGCGGCATGCCGAGTTCGTATCCGGGAGCCGGTGGTTATGCGGCAACCGGAGCTTCGCCCGCCGCTCCGCAAGAAGGTGCTTATGGCAGCTCGATGGCGCCGTCGGCCGCGAGCGCCTATCCCTCGACGCCTGGTTCTTATGGAGCCACGGCCTCGGCCGGATCGTATGGTTCAACCGCCAGCCCTGGTGCGTACGGCACTTCGCCGCCGGCTGGTTCCTATGGCAGCACCCCCTCGACCGGCACCTATCCGCAGACCGCGTCGGCTTATCCTACGACAGGTGCCGCGGGCTCGTACCCGCCGCCCAGCACGCCGGGTGCCGAATCGTACAGCGCTGGCACACCGGTCGCTCAGACGGCGGACAGCCGCTACGGACAATATGAAAGCCCGGCCGCGACGACCGGTAGCGCGTATTCGAGCCCGGCCGCCAGCAGCTATCCGAGCACGACCCCGGCCGCCCCTGCCGCCGCGGCGCCGTACCAAGGTTCGGCTTATCCGGCCACGCCTGCGTCGACCACGATGCCGGCCGCCAGCAGTACTCCTTATCGTCCTGGTGGTACTTCGGACTATGTGCCAACGACACCGGGAGGCAGCGTGCCCAGTGGCTACGGCTCGACCGCCTCGGGCGTTCGCCCGGCGAGCTACGATGGCTCGGCGACGTCGATGCCCGCGACAGGTGCTGGCTACAACGACGTGGCGACACCCGCTGCCGTTCCCACGCCGTAAGAGCGTGACGCCTACGAAATCGAACGTAATGAAGGTTGCCCGGCAGTCACCTGACGCCGGGCAACTTTTTTGTTGCGCTCGGCTGGTAAATCCGCGCCCGTACTTCGATCGAAAGACTTCCTCTCCCTTCGGGAGAGGGTTAGGGTGAGGGGCTTTCAACTTCGACGCCTATTGCTGTTCCCCTCACCCCGGCCCTCTCCCAGAGGGAGAGGGAGTTAGTGCAGCGAGGCGCTCGTCGATCCAAGCGCGCGGTACGAAGCGTTGCAGGTGGGCGATGAACGTGCGCTCGGCAGCGTCGCGTGACGCGGTCGCGGCAGCGCTGGCGTCGCCTGGATCGCGGCTTCCAGCGTGGGCCGTCTCTTCCGCGCGGCGCCCGATGCGCACGGCCCATAGCATGCCGTAGGCATCGCGAAAGTCGCACCACAGGCGCTCGTGCGTATCGCGCGCGGGCCTGCGCCGCGGCCAGCCCAGCACTGGCAGGATTGCGGCGCCCGCGAAGACCCCCAGCGCCGCCGGGACGCGCCACGCGGTCGCGATCGTGATCCTGTCCCCCCATGGCAAGTAGTCGGCCAAGAGCACGAATTGTCCCGCGGCGTACAGCAGGCTCGCTGGCCAGAAGCGCGTGGGGAGATAGTTCACCAGTCCCACGCCGATCAGCACGGCAACAAATGCGCGCCACGCCGGATCCAGCGCCACCGGCTGCCCGTAGTGATAGATCAGGTCCTGAAACGCGGGTAGCGCCAAGACGAACCACAGCGCCGCCACGATCAAGTGCCAGGCGCGGTCTTGAGGCCGTTTCGCGCCCAGCACGGCGATGATCGGGCAGAACGTCGCGACGGCCGCGATATAGCGGGCCGCGCCGAGCCAGCGCGGGGGACCCTCGCCCGACGCCAGGACGGCGGCCAATTCCACGCCCACGAGTGCGGCGAGCGCCGTCAGCCCCCATCGCCACGGGGCGACGAGCGTCGTCTCGCGCACAAACGATCGCGCGTAATCGAGCGCAGTCGCGATCACCATGCTTTCTACAACGAGCACGATCACGGGGTGCCAAAAGTGTAAGGCTTCGTTATTCATGGCGACGACAACGCGGGCTTGCCCTCAAGGTTGGCACAATCGCTACAGCTTGCGCGAGCGTTGCCAAAAGGCAACACACCGCCGGATCGCTTGATTCTAGCAGCAACTTGCTGCCGCCGAACGGGATAGGCGATGCCGTGTTCGGCTCGGGTGACCTGAACGGTTGGCGAAAATGCAACGGTTGCGTTTGCTCTACGGGCAATCGCGGGGCATGTTTTCCCGTGACCCGTACCCGCCCGCATATGCGGCCGCCGCGGTAACCAACCCGCGCGAGATCGAGGATCAGGTTTCCTCTCACCCGGCCCGCGGGCCACGGTCACGCGTCTCTCGGTTTGCCTTGCAGGGAGAGTAAAGCATGTCAGCCATTGTTTCGTCGAAGTGGGTTCGTCGCAGCCTGATTTTAGCGGTCGTTGCGGGCACGGCCGTGGCGCTTGTGGCTGACGCGAACGCCTTTCATCGGCGTCGCGTGATCGTGACGTACGGTCCTGCCGTCGTGCCACCGGTCGCCGTGGGACCGAACAGCCTTAACCCCGTCGGCTTCGGCTTCGGCGGGTACAGTTACGGCGGCTACCCCTACTACGGATACTACGGATTCTTGCCGGGCCCCTACGAAGGCTTCGCCCCTTATGCACCTGCGGGCGCCGGTCCGTTTTATGGCCAGGTGGCGTACAGCGCGTACGGCGCCGCCGCGGCCACGGGCCTTGATGCAACGGCCGCCGGCCAGGCCGCGATCATGCCCCCAGGCTACGGTTGTGATCCCACCTGCTTGATGTCGCCACATGCGTATCGCCGCTACGTGCGGCGGCTGAATCGAGCCTTATTCCGTAGCGGCTATTGGTGCGGGCCGCTGGGCGCGCCCGGCGCTTACGGCGCGGTGCTCGGTGCTTCGGCCTTCATGGACGATGGCTTGGACGAGGAGCCGATCGAAGACCTCGGCGGCGAAGAATTGGATCCGACGCTCGGCATCGAGCAATCGCCCGTGGACGGTGAACAGGTTGCTCCGCCCTTGCCGCGTGAGGCCGTGCCGAGCCAGACCACGCCGACCGACGACGCTCCACGGCCCGCGCTCGAGCCATCGTTTTAGTTACCGCGCGGTGTGCGGCTCATGGTGAGCCGGCGCCCGCCGAGCGCGACGAAAACCTTCGGACGCTAGCCCCCCTCTGCCGCTGTTGCCTTCGGGGAGAAGGAGTAGCAAAGGCGAAGGGGCGCTGGCACGAGCGGGCGCGCCCCAACGCTAGGGGGCGCGCCCGTTTTTCTTTCCTGATCATCGCGGCTGACATGCGGCGGTTTTGCCCAGCCGGCACATTCGCTACCGATCGCCGCGCGTGTTGGGATCGGCTCTAGCAGGACCTGCGCCCATGCCGATACTTTCAATACAAATGCCGGGAGGGCGGGGCAATCACCTAGGGCTGCCCCGTTTCAGGATAGAGGTCATGGTAAGTCGACGGATCGAATTACCATGACCTTTTTTGCGCGCCTGCGGCGCGGCAACCCGTCGGCCGTCGCTACCGCTCAGTCACACAGTCGAAGCTGCGTTTGGGTGCCGTGGCCACGCGCGCCGTGGCCAAGCTGAACCGGCAAGGGATCGCGCCACATGCTCAGGCAAGCGTGAGCATGGCCCCCCTTTTTGCACCGCGACAGGTCGCTAGCGCTTTGCGAACCGCGCGCGGGGCTGGTCTATTGGCGGCGGTTCAGCAATCGCTTTCACCGCCAGGTCCGCCGCCATGCCTCGACCGACCATCGCTTCGCGCATCCCCGACAGTTTCACCGTGGGGCAGCGCGTCTCGTTCACGCGCACCTTCACCGACGGCGACATGGCGCTGTTCATCGGCGCCACGTGGGATATCAATCCCTACCACACCGACGACACCTTCGCCGCCACGACGCGCTTCCAGCGCCGCATCGTTCCCGGCCTCTTGCCGGGGAGCATGGCAACACACCTGGGCGGGCTGTGGGGCTTTCTGGCCACGGAGATGAACATGGAATTCGTGGCGCCGGTCTACGTCGGCGACACCATCACTCTCGAAGTCGAGATCACGGCCGTCGAAGAGCCGCGCGGATTGGTGCGCGCAAAATGCCGGTGGACGAATACCGAAGGGGTCGAGGTAGTGCGCGGCGGATTTGCCGGGTACCCCGCACGGCGCAAGCCGGCGTGATGGCCGCACACGCAATTGATGCGGGGTCGTCTCACCGCAACATCGAGGGCATGGCCCTGCGCATGCGTTCCATGATGCCCGGCTTGGCTTCGGTTTCGACGGGAGCCGACGCGTCGGTTCGCTTGGGCGTGTAGCGCGGGCGCGCGGCCAATGGATCGGCCGCCAAGGGCACGTTGGCGACCAGGAAACGCGGCCAATAGCCATCGAGCAAGCGCATGCAATCACCGAGCTGCCGGCTTTCGAGCATGTAGCTGGCGACGGTGATCATTTTCTTCAGCTCGCGGAACTCCTGATCGTCGAACTCGCGCAGCTCGATATCGTCGATCCACAATTCACCTGGCCCGGTCAGATCAAAACGAACGCACAAGTCGGACAATTGTTCGGTCGGCAAGTCGCGGACCTCGAAGAGGAACTGCGTCCAATCGCCGCTAATGGCTTGCGCGGTGCCGGCGCCGACCGGCGCATAACGATAGTAATCCTGCCCCTTCCAGCGTGCGCTCACGGCCAGGCGCAAAGGGGGCTGCCGCTGCGGATCCGCCACCCGCAGCCAGGCCAGCACCGACAAGTGCCCACTAGGCAGCGGAGTAATCGGCGCGCTGACGAGCGAGGCCGCGGCTTGCGTGCTGCTAAAACGCAGGCTCTGTTCACCCGAGCGTTTTTGATTCGTGTCGCATTCCGCGGCCGCGCCTGGGTGTTCGCGCAGCGTCCAGCCAGGGAGCGCATTGTCCGGTTCCGGCGGCTGCTCGAACCCCGCATTGACGAGGATCCTGCGGGCTTGCGGTTGCTGGAGCGCGGCGACCCGTTCACCCAACTCGCGGATGCGCAGATAGAGATCGTTCTCGACGTCCTGAGCAAACGACACTTGCGGATGCGCAAGCTGCACGTCGGGCGACGAGAACCGCCCGGCCAATAGTTCGAAGGGCTCGAGGTCGATCACCCAGTTGCGCTGCGCCCCTGCCGCCGAGAGCGCTGGCAGCCGGCGCGTCTTGCCAAAACGATCCAGTTGGCACACGCTCGGCGTCTCGACTTCAACCGTGACGCGCGTTTGCCATGGCGAATCATTGGTGAAGTAGACGTACGTCGCCGCGTCCGTCGAGTGGCGGCGAATCGTCACCGGTTGCTGCGTCCCCGCGACGGTCTCGAAGGGGGCCGCTGGCAGCTCGCGATAAGTGGCGACCATCTCGGCCAGCGATTCCTCGGCCCCCAGCGGTAACAGCCAACCACCGTCGATGAGCGTGGCGGCATCGAGCGTGGCGATGGCGTGTACGAACCGTTGCCGATTGAGCGCGCCGGCCGGCGCCGGCTGGCCGACGAGCAGCGTCTGCGCGCCTTTGAACGGGCTCTTGGCGTCGAAGGACGGCAAGCGCAACTGTTGCGGCTCGTGGAAAAACAGCGCAGCTGCCGTCCGGGCTTGCGCGGCACGGTCGATTTCCGCCGACTGATTCAACTCAACTTCCACGCCTTGCTCCACGAGCTGGTTGACCGGCTCGATCCACTGCGGCCGGGCGAGTACCAGCTCCTCGCTTTCCTGGCATAGCTTTGGATCGATGCCCAGCGACAAGAGCACACCCTGCGCGCTGGTGCGGGCGCGCAAGCTGGGGCGCAGCGCCTGCTGAATATCCGGACGATCGAAGAGATGCGCACCGGCCAGATACAACCGCGCGGGAGCATCCTTCACGCGCACCATCTCGGCTTGCATGCGGCGATGCAGTTGATTCAGCGCCTGGCTGCGCCATTCGAGCCAGGGAGCACGAAATTCGCTGGCGATCGCTTGAACCCGCGCAGCGTGATCCTGCCGCACGAGAGCTTCCAATTCCCGCTCGTGTACGAAGCGATCGACAGTTTGCTCGTCGTAGCACCAATCCGCCCCCGGCAGCTGCGCATAACCATCGGCGGCCAGGTGCAAGGCCAGGCCGGAAAACGCCGCGTGATGCTGGTAGCGCTCGCACAGTTCGCGCACCACGGCAAGCATCTCGTCCTGCACGCGGACGTTCAGCGGGTTGTAATACGGGGCGAGCCCCTTCCGCGCGCCGTGTACGGCCAGCCACGAGCGTCCCTGCGCATCGACGGGGACGATACCCGACTTCTCACCATTGCGCAACCGGCGCAGCTCTTCTTCCAGCGCCGGCAACGGCGCCGCGAATTGCAGCGCCGGAATTAGTTGCATTCCTTCTCGATCGAACAACCGGAAAAGCAGCTCCAGGATGTCCTTGCGATAGGGATCCTGACCGGAAACGAAATAAGCGCCCGTGTCGTAGCGCGGCGTGGGCTGCAACAGCTTGCTCGGATAGATCGTGCTGCCATCGGCCAGCACGGTCATCACCAGCCCGTTGTAGCCGACGTATTGCAGATACTCGACGAGCCGCGCCGCCCCTTCGTAGTAGGTGACCCAGTCGTCCAGCCCGCGACCGCTCCATTCGTCGTAGGCTTCGCTGGCCGAGAAGTTCTCGGGAAAGAGCGGCCGGTCGTAGTAAGCGGCCAGCAGTCGATTACCGCCGGGCTGGTTGGCGGGAAAGGCGCTTGGCAAATACGCGGGGCGGCTTGTATCACGACCCAGGTTCGAGACGCCGGCGGCTTTCGGACCAATGACACGCACCTTGCCGAACGCCGCGCGAGATCCTTCGCGCTGATTCGTGAGCAGAAGCAGCGGCGCCTTGGTGCGCGGCCAGAAGGCCACCCGATGCCTGGCCAGACGCGGCTCGCGACTGACCGCCGTGTCGGGTACGTCGATGCCCGTATCCAGACCAATCGGTGTCATGTGGCCTGCCGTATTGGGCTCGACAATGCTGATGCCCAACGTCTGCGGCAGATCGGCGGGATACTCGACTTCGACGAAATGCGGCTGGCCGGGCCGTGCGATCGGCAGCGGAAACGCCTCCCAACTCACGTTTGGTTCGCGCCCCCCCGGACCGAGTTGAGTCAGCGAGCCGAGCGAATGCTGCCAGGGCGCCGCGTCACCATTGCCGAGCGGACCACGGCGCAGACCAGGAATGGGGACGTTCGTCCACCGCTCCCACCAGGCCGGGTTGGCCGGATCGATTTCGAACAACGTGTCGGCCACCGCCGGCAGCGGCGCGGCGCCTGCCGGGCGCGGGCGTTCCTTGGCCAGCACCACGAACTGTAACTTGCGCTCGTCGACCGTCTGCTTCCAACCCAAGCGGTTTTGCAGCGCGCGGCGATGGATCACGATGCGCAAATCGTAGATCCCTTCGGCTTCCGGCAATTTCACGGGAAGAACCGCCGGCTCGGTGGCCGAGCCATCGGGCGTAAGCGGTAGTTCACGCTCGAACGACCACAAGGGATCGCGCGCCGTGCGCGCGGCGAAAAGTTGCGCCACCATCAGCACCTTGCCACCCGCCGACGAGCCCAACAAATGCGGCTGCAGCTCGACCTCGGCGATTTCTCCCGTCGAAAAGATCACCGAATCGCGCGGGAGCTTCACGCGCAAGCGATCTCCCGGTACGCGCCGCACCAATAGTCGGCTACCCAGGGCATCGAGCGAAACCGCGAACGGCTCATGCGCCACCTGTGCGAGCGGCACTTCCACGTCGGTCGCGGCAGCATCGGCGGCGCCGGAGAGATTCACGCGCAGCATCGCGGTCAGCGGCGCCGTCACGTCGAGATCGACGCCGTCGTAGGCACGGGCGCTGCGCGGCTGGATGCGCAGATTGCCCGAATCGATCCAAATGGATGCCGGCTCGTCCGCTTCAATGCCCAGCGGAGTCGGCGCCGAGAGCGCTCCTTCGTCGAGCGCGACCGTGCCGCGCCATAGTTGTTCGCGGCCGCCTCCCCATTCCAAGCGCAGCCGCATCGAAGGTTGCTGAGCAGCGAGCGGTGCGGCAAGAAGCAAAGCCGAGAGAGCGAAGCAGAGCGCCACATAGCGGGCACAGGCGCCAAGAGCTGACGGCGAGCGCGAAGGGACGTTCGCGACCGCCGATCTTCGCGCGCGCGATGCCCACCAGCTTGATCGGTTCCACCGACCGCCAAGCGCAATGCGAATCACCGACGACGACCTGCCGGCCGACGCCGCGTACGCTGCTTTCGGACTTCCTTGTCCGATCATCGTGGACTCAAAACTATTTTCGACGCTGCGCTACGGAGAGATTCCAAGCACACGTTGGCGCCGCTGACTGATGTACAAACCCGAGCAGGCCAGAAAAAACCGCGTCACCTTGTTACGAACCGGCCGTAAGTGACGAAGCAGTAAAGAGTAATCTCGCCCGAAGGGGACGCGGATTATAGTGCCGCGGCGGAGGGCGACCTATGCCATCTTCGACTGCTGGCCCGCCACGTATGCCGGGAAAGGCAATCGCATCGTTCGTTGCTATCGCGTGCGCGATAGCGGTTGTTTCGCGACTATTCGCTGGGCCTCTTGTAAACGCCCATGGCAAAACGCATTACGAATGCCAGCACCTCTTAGTCCAAATGCTCGGTGAGGATTTCTGCTAGCGGAGCTGGCGCGCTCGCCGTCTCGGCGCTATTGGCCGCATCGAGGACCGCGGTGAGCAGTTCAACCACTTCCGGACAACGGTCGGCGACGTCGTTGACCTCCCAGCGATCGTCGGGCTTGGCATAAAGCTCGACGGTCAGGTCGCGCTGCTTCGCCGTGCCTGGCGCCGAATATTCCGGCACCCGCATGTACCAGGCGTCTGTGCGCACGGCGCGCTGCGCTTTGGGACCGGAAAGAAACGCTCGATCGCGTCGCGCCTCGGTCCGACCGTGGAGAAGGGGCAAGGCGCTGCCGGTTACATCGCGACCAGCGTCCAGCGGCAGCCCGAGAGCGTCGACCAGTGTCGGCGCCAGGTCGGTCGGCTGCACCAGCGCCTGAGTGCGATCGGCGGCGCCGCTGCCGTCGGGAAACCGGAGGATCCACGGCACGTGCGCAAGCTCGGCGTACAGCGCCTGGTCGTTTGGCCCTAGCCGGCCATGTTCACCCAACGGAAAGCCGCGCGCACTTGTGAGCGAAAGGACGGTCCGGTCGGCGAGCGATCGTTGCTCCATATCCTCGAGCAACACGCCCAGGCAGATGTCGAGCAGCGACACCTGGCCCGCATAAGCCTGCGTCACCGGTAACAGCTCATCGGGATCATAATGCTCGCTAAGCCGGCGCGTGGGCACGGTCGTACCAGCGAGTGGGGCCGGATCGTCCTCCTCGCGGTAGCGCTCGCGAAAGGCGAGAGGCGCATCCCACGACATACCGAGGCTGCCGCAATGCAGCCACAGGCAAAACGGTTCGCGCGCTTCATCGAGCCACTCGCCCACCGCGGCAAAGAGCCGCGCGAGATTCGTTTCTTCGATTTCCGCGGCGCAGTTGCCGCTGCGCTCGATGTCCACGTGCACGACGTCGTCGAGCGCGGCCGCCCAAGGAAGTTCGGCCACGAGCGGGTCATCGGTGATGAGTACCGACATCATCCCGGCATCGCGCAAGCGCTGCACGAACGAATTTTTGGGCAGGCCCGCCGGCCCGGGCAGCGACGTGAAACACGCGTACTGCGCCGCCAGATCAGGCGATTCGATCAGCGCCTGGTCGAAAAGAAAGCCCGTAGCCGCGAGCTGATTGAAATATTGCGTCTCGATCCACGAGTTACCGTAGCAGCCCAGGTAGCCCACGTGCAGCCAATCGATCACTACACTAATGATGTTCATTCGTTCGCCACAGAAGCCGCCGTCGGAAGGTCAGGACAGCATTCTACTGGGAAGGCGCCGGCGCCGCGATTCTGAGTGCAGAAGATGCCATGAGCTATAGCCAGATCCTTGTCATCCTCATCGTCGTCGTGGTGGCACTCTATGCAGCGGTAAATCTCGGTTGGCGCTGGGCGAGCCGGCGCTATTTGCTATTTGCTTCCCTGCCCCAGTTGGCTGAGCCGGTCGCTCGAAGGTGGGTTCGTCGATTGGTGGACCGCGACGCAGCGAACCTTGGATCGCATCGGCCTGGCATCCGGCGACCGTGTGCTGGAAATCGGGCCTGGGCCAGGCCGATTGCTGATACCCGCCGCCGCACGCGTGCGGCCCGGCGGCACCGTGGTGGGACTCGACGTGCAAGCGGGCATGATCGAACGACTGAAGAAGCGCGGCGCCGGTGTCGAGAACTTATCAACCGAACTCGGCAATGCTGAAAACATGCCGTTCGGCGAGGCTTGCTTCGACGTCGTGTACATGGCGATGGTGCTGGGCGAAATCCCTCATCGCGAGCAGGCCCTGGCCGAGTGTTTTCGCGTGCTGAAGCCCGGCGGCCGACTGTCGATCACGGAAATGGCGGCGGATCCGCACTTTCAATCACGCGCGACCGTCACGCGGCTGGCCGCGGCGGCTGGCTTCGTGCGACCGGATATCATCGGCCGTCCATGGTCGTTTACGGCAAGTTTCGCGAAGCCCACCAGCGCTAGCTAATCGTCTCACGACCATTTGCCGGCCGCTCAATGGTGCGACGCGTGCGGCAACGATTGGCGCAGCACACCAAATCGCCCGCGCCCCGAGGAACCGACGCGACCGGGTTTTTTCGACGAAATGCCGGCCTCGGGGGATGCGTTTCCTGTCGCGGACGATCTAGAATCGACGCTCTCCGATCGATGAGTCTCCTCGTGGGGTGTCCCAATGGACGGTTTTGTTCGGGGCCTATTCAGCGCCGACGGCTTCATGCCGCGATGGCATTGCGGGAATTGGAGCGATTTCCACGGTTGGTTGTACATCCTCTCCGACGTCGGTGTGTGGTCGGCGTACACCGCCATTCCCGCCGTGCTGATTTACTTTGTCTGGCGCAAAGCCCAGATCCCGTTTCGAGGCGTCTTCCTGCTGTTTGGGGCGTTCATCCTGGCGTGCGGGCTGACGCATTTGCTCGATGCCATCATGTTCTGGTGGCCCGCGTATCGGCTGCTTGGTCTGATCGAATTTCTGACGGCGCTCGTCTCCTGGGGAACGGTGTTTGCGCTCGTGCCGATCGTGCCGCGGGCTCTCTCGATGCGCAGTCCCGAGGAATTGCAACGCGAGATCGATGCGCGCATCGCGGCCGAACTGAAACTGCAACGCGCTAACCAGGAGCTTGAAGAACGCATTCGGCAGCGCACGGCCGAACTCGTCGCGACCAATGCCACGCTCAACGAGCAACGCGAATTGTTCCGCACCACGCTGGCCAGCATCGGGGATGCAGTGATCGCTACCGACACGACGGGGCGGGTGACGTTCTTCAATGCCGTGGCCGAAGCCTTGACCGGCTGGAGTTGGGCCGAAGCGAAAGGAAAGCCGCTCCCGGAAGTGTTTCGCATCCTCGATGAATCAACGCGCCGTCCGGCCGAAAATCCCGCGCTGCGGGCCCTGCGCGATGGCAAAGTCGTGGGCCTGGCCAATCATTCGGTGCTCGTGCAAAAGTCGGGGCGCGAGTTGCCCATCGACGACAGTGCCGCCCCCATTCGCGATGATCAGCAACGTCTGGTGGGCGTCGTGCTCGTCTTTCGCGATGTGACCGAACGACGCCGGGCCGAGTTGGCGCTGCGGGCGAATGAAGAGCAATTGCGGGCCGCCGATCGCAGCAAGGACGAGTTCCTGGCGATGCTGGCTCATGAGTTGCGCAACCCGTTGGCCGTAATACGCAACTCTCTCGAATTGCTCAAAATCGGCGGTGAGGTCCAGACTGTCCAGTGGTGCCAGGACGTTATGCACAACCAGATCGAGCACATTGTGCGGCTGGTCGACGATTTGCTCGACCTGTCGCGCATCATGCAAGGGAAGATTCAACTGCGCAAGGAACCCGTCGATCTCGTTCAGTTGACGACAAATGTGCTCGCCGAGACGCGTCGCGATTGCGAAGCACGCGAGCAGCAGCTTTCGTCATCGTTACCGGCGAAGCCCGTGTGGGTTGAAGGCGACCCGGTGCGGCTGTCGCAGATACTGGCAAACCTGCTGAGCAATGCCGGCAAATACACGGACGCGGGAGGGAGCATTTCGGTCCATTTGGAGAGTCACGAAAACAACGCGATCCTCAAGGTCGCGGATTCGGGCGTGGGAATCCCGGCCAATATGCTGACGCAGATTTTCGTCCCCTTCACCCAGGTCAGCCACACACTGGATCGGGCGCGCGGCGGATTGGGGATCGGCTTGGCGCTGGTGCGCAAGCTCGTCAGCCTGCATGGTGGCGAAGTCATCGCGCGGAGCGAAGGCCTTGGCAAAGGAAGCCAGTTCGAAGTGCGGTTGCCGATCCGCCACGGCGCACCGCCGGAGGTCAAGCCGGCTTGGAAGCCTTCGGCAGTTTCCGTCAAGCGCGTGCTGGTCGTCGATGACAATCACGACGCTGCGCATTCGCTCAGCCTGCTGCTGCGACGGATTTGGAAGCATGAGGTCAGGACGGCTTACGACGGCTCGAAGGCGATCGAGCAAGCCCGCGACTTTCAACCCGACGTCATTCTGCTCGATATCGGCTTGCCCGGCATGGACGGTTATCAAACGGCAGTACAATTGCGCGCGCTGCCTGGGGGAGAGAGCCTACTACTGGTGGCCCTCACCGGGTACGGTCAGGACAGCGACCGGCGCAAATCGCAGGAAGCGGGGTTTGACGTACACCTGGTCAAGCCGGCATCGATCGAGTCGCTGCAGGAGATCTTCTCGCGATTTGCGAGCGACGACGTTCGGCCATCATAAGGGGGCCGAACGTCAACTCGTGTGGCCAAACGCCGGCGCCGCTACTCTTTGTCTTCGCTCGGCGCCGGTGCCGGCGGGCGCCACGGGCGGCGCTTGGCGAAGTTGGCCGCATCTTTCGAAGTGGCGGTGCGCTTGGCGGCGTCCTTGGGCTCGGGCGGAATGCGCTCGCGCGTGCCGTTGCGGCCGAACTTCACGACCTGGCGCGGATCCTTCCAGCCCGATTGCTCGATGAACTTGGTGATCGGCATCCGCTCGGTGCCGGCCAACTCGGCCTTGCTGATCATGTCCGCGGCGCCCGCGGCGGCGCCCCGATCCTTGGGGATTTTTCCTTCGAGCAAGTAGCGGGTGTTGATGTCGATGTTGCCGCTGATCTTGCCAAGGGCATCCATTTCCGAATCGATGACGCCCCCTACCGACGTAATCAAGTCGCGAATCACGTCCCGATCGTCCTCGCCGTCGCCGTCGAGATCGATGTTGCCGAAGATGGCAAAGTGCGTCCGCTGGCCCGGGTGCCACAGGGGCGTGTAAACCTTGTCACCGTTGGCGATCGGGTTCGCCAGGTCCTCTTCCAGCACTCGGCACATCGACATGTGATCGCCCATGATCTGCGTGACCTCGATGCGGGCTTTCAGGCCATCGCCAAGCGCCGTGTTGGCTTCTCGATCGTGCACGCTGAAGGTGACCAGCGGAATCAACTGGTCCGCGGCGCCGATGTTCAGATACACCGTCCCCTTCTTATGCGATTGGACGTTGACGACCTCGCCCTGAGCCACCTCGAAGTTCGAGTTCGTCAGCTTTTTGAGCTTTTCGTTCTTTAACGTGACGTTGGTGGCCAAGGTTTTGATTTCAGTCTTCAACGCTTGCTCTTGCTTGGCGGCGTTGTCCGCGATCTGACCCTTTTCGGCGTCCTTCTTGGCGAGCTGATTGTTCAGATCTTCGCTGGTGGCATTGATCCGCTGCCGGTCGTCTTCGAATTTGCCGCGCTCGGCCACGGTCTCCTTAGCCTGCTCGTCGGCCCGGCTGCTGAACTCCTTGATCTGCGTGTCGCGCTCCTCTTCGCGGCGCTTGAACTGGTCCTGCAACTGCTTGAACTGGTTTTGCAGTTCCGTACTGGCGGTGAACAGCTCTTGATTCGTCTGCCACAGCGATTCCAGCGCGTCACGATAATGCTGCTTCTCGGGCGGCAAGGTGGCCGCGAACTGGCCCATGTCGGTCTCGAACGTCTTCTTCACCGTCAGCGCCGCCTTCTCGTCCGCCTCGGTGGCGCCGACGATCGTCTTCGGATCGACGCCCAGCATCTCCTTCAAGAGCGTGATCTCTTTCTGCATGTCCTGGGCGCGGGCCGTGTCGTCGCGGGCCGTGTCCTTCAGCTTCGTGGCCTCGGCGCGGGCTTCCTGGAAGCTGCGCACGTACATGAACGTGACGACCGCCAGAACGATCGTCAGCATCACGAACACGATCAACGCGATTTGCAGACCCTGATTTTCGGCACGTGCCATAGCGGCATCCTCCGCGGCACGACCAGCGCGCCGCCTACATCGTGAAAATTATCGCGCTTGTGATTCTGTTCCGTAACGAGCACCCTGCGACGTCGCGCGCGCCCCAATCGCCAGGGGTCCAGCGGCGACCGGTGCCGACACGCCGAAAAGCTGCTCTTCGATAGGCCAGGTCCGTGCGGTAACTCCTAGCCAGCACAGGCCTTTACCGAGTGTAAGCAGCGGTACAGTACCTGTCAAAAAAACCAGGAATTCCGAGCGGATCGACGGGTGGCCGCCCGTCAAAAAGACCGGGAAATCCGCATCTCGATCCCAGCCGTACTGCCCAAGGGGCTTGAATCGCCGGCAGACGTTTCCCAGGACTGTCGCTTCCGATAAAGGCGCCAGCGACTGGCGGGCCGGGCTCGACACGCTTAGGTTGGCGTAGACGGGCCACCTACGGAACAGGACCCTCGCGAGGCCTGGCTCAGGACCATGCGTACGGCATTCAAAATCATCCTCGCCGTGCTCGCCATCTTATGCGCGGCGCCCACACCGGCGTACGCCGACGACGATCCGGCCGAATTGTTCGAGTCGATCGACCGATCGTTGCAGAGAGCCAACCAGCTCTTGCGCAGCAAGAAGAATGACGAGGCCCAGGCAGCGCTCGACGATGCGACCGAAAGCCTGGCCTCGCTTCGCAAAATAGCGCTTCCCGACGACCTGCGCGCAGAAGTCGAAGGCCTGCAAAAGCGGCTGACCACCGCCGAACGGACCCTGGCCAAACGGAAGGGCACGGGCAGCAAGGCGGCCGCGACCGCACGCTCCAAGACAAAAGAAGCGTCGCCGGCCCGCACCGCCGCGAAAAACGGCGCAACAAATCGAACGAGCGCGCCCAACCAGGACAAACCGCCCGCGCCCAAGTTCTCGACCGATGTCGCGCCCATCCTGATTGCCCGATGCGGCAATTGCCACATCAATGCGGCATCCGGCGGGCTGAGCATGGCGAACTTCGCCGCGCTGGCCCGGGGATCGCGCGACGGACCGATTATCACGCCAGGGGCAAGCGATGCCAGCCGGCTCGTGGAAGTCATTTTCACGGGCAAAATGCCGCGCGGCGGAGGACAGGTCAGCCCGGAAGAGCTGGCCATGATTTCCCTGTGGATCAACGCCGGCGCGCGCTTCGACGGCACCGATCCGACGGCCCCCCTGGGTCAACAGCCTGCAATGGCGCCGGCGAACGATCCCAGCGCGGCCAAGACAGAGGACGTTCTATTCGTTCGTGATCTGGCCCCGGCGATCGTGGCCAGTTGCCTCGATTGCCATAAAAATGATCAGCCTGCCGGTGAGCTTCGCCTGACCTCGTTCGCTTCGCTCATCGAGGGCGGGGCGTCGGGCAAGGTTGTCGAGCCCGGCCGGCCGCGCGACAGCTTGCTCGTCAAGCGACTGCGCGGCCTCGACGGTACACGCATGCCGAAAGACAAAGCGTCGCTTTCCTCGGATGTGATCGCGCGCTTCGAAGCCTGGATCAAGCAGGGCGCCCCAACGGGCGGGATCGACACGGCCATGCCGCTTTCACTCGCGATCGAGCGGTACGAAGCTGCGCAGCTGACGCACGAGGAGCTCACGGCGAAGCGGCGCGCCTCGGCCGAAAAAATGTGGACCCGAGCATTCCCCGACGCGCCGGCCAAGGTGCAGCAAACCGCGAACTTCCTTGTCTTCGGAAACGTTTCGGCGGATCGACGGACACAAGTGGCAAAGCTGGCCGAAACCGAGCTCACAAAGATCGGCAAACTGCTCAAGCTTGCGAGTGACGCGCCGCTCGTCAAAGGAGCCCTGGTTCTCTTTGCATTCGGTAGCGCGCAGGACTACGACGACTTCGTGCGCGCGGTCGAAGAGCGCGAGCCGTCCGAAGGCGTCAATGGCCATGCCCGGGCGCAAGGCGCGGACTTGTACGCGTGCCTCGTCGTGAAGGGTGAGAGCGGCGAAACCCTGCCGGCCTTGGTCGCCGAGCAAGTCGCCGACGGGTTTCTGTTGACCTTGAGCAACGTCCCGCCGTGGTTCGCGGCAGGTGCCGCGCGGACGATTGCGACCCGTGTCGAGCCCAAGAGTCCGCTCGTTAAAAAGTGGAACACCGAGATTCAGGCTCTCTCGCCGGTGGCCAACGCCGAACAGTTGCTCTCCGACTCCACGTTGGATCGCGAATCGATCGCGCACCGCTATGCGCTGGTGCAAAGCCTGACGCGCAAGTTGCCGCAATTCCAGGCTCTCGTCGCGGCGTTTGCCCAGGATCAGGATTTCGACGCCGCGCTGACCGAGGCTTATCGCCACGACGGGCGCGAGCTGGCCGAGCTGTGGTCGCGGCGCAAGCCGGCGGCTAAATAATCGCGCTGCGTCGAACGAAGTTTGCCGGCGAGGCGCGCGGACAATCGACGCGCAGCGCCGCTTATGGCTCGCCAGGAAGGGCCCGGGCTCTCGACTTCGGCGCCGCTCGGCGCAGTGCCTCTTCCGTTTCGAGAATATCGTCGCGCCGCTTTTCGGCTTTGTCCTGGAGCGCTTCCAACTCGCGTTCCAGCTCGACCACACGCTCCTGAAGCCGGCGGATCGTCTTCCGGGCGTCGTCGATTTCGCTATTGATCGTGGCCATGGGACGGTTACCGCTTCGCCCTGGCCCCGTCGCGGGTGCAGGATCGTCGCGCGCCGGCGACCCGTCGGGGTATTTGGTTACGCGTGGCGGACTGGCGGCAGATGCTTCGGGTGTCACGCTCCGCGTGACTTGCCGACCATCTTCATTCATGGCGAACGCCACAGGCTGTCCGACACGCGCCCGCCCGAGAGCCGCGGCGGCCTCGTCGGGCGAGGCGATCCGCTGCCCGTCGATGGCCAATACCACGGCACCCACCGAAACGCCTGCCTTGGCCGCCGCGGAATTCTTCGTCACACGAGTAACCAATACGCCGACGTCGGCGGGTAAGTTTCGCGCGCGCCGCGCCGCATCATCGATCATTTCCACGCGAATTCCCAGCGGCGCCGGACGGTCCGCCGACCGAATCGCGCCGGTCGACACGGGCGAAGCACCGATCGTTTCGCCGCGCGGCGGTGATGGCCCTAAACGTATTTGCGGGACCGTTGCCGCCGTCGGCGCTTTGGTTCCGAGCACGACTTCGATCGATTGCCGCTGGCCGCCGCGCTCGACGTCGAAGACCACGTGCGTGCCGACCGACATCTGGCGCAGAAGCGCGGCGAAATCGTCCATCGTCGCTACGTTCTTGCCGTGTACGGCCGCGATCTGGTCTCCCACTTGCAGTCCGGCAGCCTCGGCCGGCCCGCCCTCGACAACTTCCACGATCCGAACGCCCTGGCCGGCGCCACGATCATCGGCTTTGATCCCCAGGTATCCCGATTTTTGTGCTGGCGTGCCGGCCGACGGCGCGCCAAGCAGTTCCGGCCCGTTCGTCTCGGGCTCGTGCAACTGCGACTCGGCACGCTGTAGTGCTTGGGCCAGCGCGGCCCGCGGCAGCAATAGCGCCGTGATCGCAACGAGCAGCAGGGTCGTATGTCTCATGGCAAAGACCTCGGCGGGCGGAGAAGCGGTCGACGCGTGCCTCTGCGAGTCTACTTCACGGGATGGGCCTGCAACTTGGATTATAGCGCCGTTTGCGCCCCACGGCCCGACAATAACGAAAATGGAGCCCGGCCGGTCGGTCCAGGGCTCCTATAATGGGTTGCACGGCAGGCGTAACGTTGAGGCACTATGAAACCAGCTGCGAACGAATTCGAAATGCTGCCTGCCCCCGCGTCGCTGCGTCGCGAAGCGCTCGCGATGGTGCTGCGGGAGGTGCCGGCCGTCCGCCGGGAAGCGCACATCGCCGGGCTGTTGGCGGCGGAGCGGGCGGGCCGTGCGGACCTCGGCGGCCTATTCGTCGCGCGGCGAGCCGGTGAGTTGATTGGCGCGGTTTGGGCCCAAGTGCTGCCCGGACGAGTGGCCAGTGTCTGGCCGGCGGTGGTCCAGGAGGGCGTGCCCGACGCGATTTCCGACGGGCTCTTGGCGGCGCTGGTCCAGTGGCTCGGCGGGCAGGAGGTGCGCGTGGCGCAGACTCTCTTGGCGGTCGATGCGTCGCAGCAGCGGGCGCAACTTGCGGCACGCGGCTTTCTGCACCTGGCCGATCTCTTATATATGGTATCCCTGGCCGCGGATTTTCCCGCGCGCGAGCCGGAAACGCGCTTGCAATTCGACGCCGCGATGCCGGCCGAGACCGCGCGGCTTGCCGGGATTCTCGAGCGCACCTACGAACAGACGCTCGACTGTCCGCAACTCAACGACGTGCGCGACGTGAACGACGTATTGGCCGGATATCGGACGTGCGGGACTTTCGATCCCCAGCGGTGGCTGATCGCGCGCACGGGGGCGAGCGACGTGGGCTGTCTATTGCTCACGGATCATGCGGCACTCGATCAATGGGAAATCGTCTACGCGGGGCTCGTGCCCGAGGCGCGCGGTCAGGGTTATGGGCTGATGATGGCGCGTCACGCGCAGCGGCTGTCGCGCGTCGCGGGTCGCGCGCGGCTGGTGCTGGCCGTAGATGCGGCCAACGCGCCGGCTGTCAAGATGTACGAGCGCGCAGGTTTTGTCGTGTGGGATCGTCGCCGCGCGCTTGTGCGGATTTTTCCAGACGGGGGGTCATGAGCGCGCGACACGTGCGTGGGACAACTCTCCGACCAATTGTCAATGATCAATTTTCGCGTCGCCGCGCGCGGAATCGTTTCTGCTGTACTGAACACCACTTGCGACGGCGAAAATTTTCGCGCGCCGCGCGCCGCGCTGTCGTTCGACAGTTTTTCCACGTCTCCGAATCGGGCGCGGAAAATTTTTTTCGTCGCGTGTATGAGCCCTCGATGTGGATTTTTTCCGAGAGTTGTCTGGCTCCTCGCCGCAACGCCGCGCGTGACTTCGCAAAAGCGCTTTGACAGCGGTGCCAGCACACATAGAATCGCACTCTCTCGGGTGACAAGTTCGAATGACAAGCGCGGGTGTTGCTCTTAGCTTTGGCAGCTCGGTAATGACGCGCGGCGGACCACGCCTGGTCCGATCAATCGTCGATCGCGACTGCCTACGTGGGGACAACTCTTAATCTTCTCCCTCCCGGCCCCTGGCCGGGCGCAAATCAACGTCATGAAGGCGGGGTTTGCCTGGGGTAGTGCCGCGCGCACGGGGAACGCAGGAAGTGACCAAGGACGATACGGAGATCGTGTCTGCCGTGCTATCGGCATTGGCGGATAAGGTCGGCAAAGATCGATACGAGATGTGGTTCGGCGACAACGTCCGAGTCACTCTCGCTGCGGACACTCTACGAGTGGCCGTACCCAACCAGTTCTTCCAGGACTGGCTGCGGACGAACTTTCGTCGGCCCATCGAGGAGTCCTGCCAGCAGGCGCTCGGCCGCGATCTGACGGTCTCGTTCCTTATCGAACGTGACCTGGTCCGGCCGCGCCCTGCTACCCCGGGTGCGGCGCCATCCGTCGCCCCGCAGCCGCTGAAGATTGCCAACTGCGACGCGAATTCCGCAAGTTGCCAATCGCCCCCAGCCCCACCATCGCTGGGCCAACGCCGCTTCGCCAACTTCGAGTCGTTCGTCGTCGGAGCGGGCAATCGGCTGGCGGCCACCAGCGCCCAGGAAGTCGCCTCGCAACTCGGGCGCGTCTCGCCCCTGGTGCTGTGTGGCCCCACAGGCGTGGGCAAGACGCACCTCGTGGAAGGAATTTGGACGGCCGCCAAGCGGCGCCATCCGCGGCTGCACGCCGTTTATCTATCGGCCGAGCAATTCACGAGCTACTTCCTCGAGGCCCTGCACACCAGCGGCGTCCCGAATTTCCGCAACAAGTATCGCGGCGTCGATTTGCTGTTGATCGACGACCTGCAATTCTTCGCCGGCAAAAAAGCTACGCTCGGTGAACTGTTGCACACGATCGATGCCCTGTCGCGCGAAGGTCGGCAGTTGGTGTTCACCGCCGACCGATCTCCCGCAGCCCTGGCCGGGCTAGGGCCCGAGCTGGTGACGCGCTTGTCCGCCGGCCTGGTGTGCCGCATCGATCCGCCCGACTATGCGACCCGGCTGGGCATCGTGCGCGGCGAAGCCGCGCGGATGGACATGCGATTGCCCGAAGACGTACTCGCGTTCGTGGCCAAAAGTTTTCGCGATCACGCCCGCGAGTTGCACGGCGCGCTTTTGAAACTGCACGCGACCAGCCGGGCCTTGGGGCGCGAAGTGACGCTCGCGCTGGCTGAGCAGGCGCTGGCCGATTCGGTGACCACGGCCCGGCAGCCCGTGCGCCTGGCTGACGTACGACAGGCGATCTGCGAAGTGTTCGGCATCGATCCGGAAAACCTTTGTTCGTCGCGCCGCACGAGCGCCGTGGCTCACCCGCGCATGCTCGCCATGTGGCTGGCACGGAAACATACGCGGGCGGCCCTGGCCGAGATCGGCGAATTCTTCGGCCAGCGCAGCCATACGACGGTACTCTCGGCCAACAAGAAGATCGGCCAATGGATGAATGATCCACAATCCGTGACGCTGGCCGATCATACGCTGACGCTGGCCGAAGCCGTGCGAAAAGTCGAAGAGCGGCTGCGCGTAGGGTAGAGTCGCGCGCGGCATCTTAAAAGAAAGCAGGATTTTCTCCGCTCAAAGGTCCCACGGGTGGCACTTGTCCACCCGTGAAGCGTTTGGCAACGGCCTTTCCTACGGCTAGCCGATCAATCGTTTGATGTGCGCCAAGCTCTTCGTGGCCGCACTGTCGAGATTCGCTTCGCTCCCCCCGCCGCGCAGGGGCGAGCACATTTCGTAGGCCACGTAGCCCGTGAATCCGCCGGCGCGCAGGCCCGCAAAGAAGGCGGGCAGATCGAGAAAGCCTTCGCCCAGGGGCACGGCGCGCAGGGCGGGCGGATCGAGGCGACGATAGTTCACGATCGCCGGATCGTAGGCAAAACGCTCCTGCCGCACGTAATCCGCGAGCGTCGTCTGCACCATGCGCGGCGCCAGCCGCTCGGCCGCGGAACGCAAATCGCCGCCCGTCAGCGCGACCGACCAGGGATCGAACATGGCCTTGAGATTCGGATGGTTCACCTCGCCGAGCAGCTCTTCATAGGCCTCGACCGCGATGCCGATGTCGTGATGGTTCTGCAGGCCAAGCGTGACGCCGTGTTCGGCCGCGCGATCGGCGGCCTGCCGTAACGCGTCGACGCATTTGCGCCAATCGCTTTGATAATGCTCCGTCACGGGCGAATAACCACTGAAGACGCGCACGATCTTCGCTCCCAGAAGAGCGGCCATCCGTGCGAGGTCGTCGACATAGGCGATCTGCATTTCCACGAGCGGAATGTCGGCGGTCGCGCGGCCGGCCGCGAAATCGGTGTAGCCGGCGATCGTAGCAATTTCGAGGTTCCACCGCGCGGCTTCTTCGCGCACCGCGTCGAGCTTCGCGCGATCGCGATAATCGAGCGGCGCCAGGTGCGGCCGCTTACCGCCGATCTCTACGGCCCGGTAGCCCAGCGCCGCAGCCTTCCGCAGAAACGGAATCAGGTCGAGCGCGTGCTGCCCCCAATAACCGGCGTAGCTGACCGAAAACAAGGTGGGAATCAAAGCAGCCAACCTTCGCGCGAGTGTGACATAAACGTCGATCGAGCCAGCGGCGGCAGCGCGGACGCACTACGAGTTCAAAACACCACCCCGCTCGATCGCACAATCTACGCTCGCCGGTGCGGCCGTGCCACCAGGGGGGAAGACTCGGCAACGTGGCACATAGCGCTTTATGTCGAGCGCTCGCGCGAGTACATCTACCCCCCCGTCCGCAAGCGCAAACCAGCCCCGCCCGCGCGCACCACTGACCGGTGCGGCCAGTGTCGTCGCTGGCAAACGTGCACATCCTTTTCCTATTGGCGGTTTGCGTTAAGAACGTACGCGCTCATTTACAAAAAACGCGAAAATATTTAAGTCATCCTTATATAAACGGCCCCCCTTGTATCCTTTCTTAATCCTACCACTTGAATCCGCCCGCCGGCGTGTCGATACTGGTCCGGGCATGCCGCAAGCTGGTCATTCAGCGACCGCTCATCCTTTTGAATCCTGCGGGTCACGGCGATGCGTTCCGAGCCAGTCCGCTCCAGCCGGTCGTTCCGGTCACTTTTCAAGGCCGCCGCCGGGGGCTCGTCCGAGGCCGTGGGGCAATTGCTCGAAACCTGCCGCACGTACCTGGCATTGATCGCGGCCGAAGAATTGGAGCGCGATTTGCGCGTGAAGATCGCGCCCAGCGATCTGGTGCAAGAGACGTTCGTCGTCGCGCAGCGAGAGTTCGCGCGATTCGACGGGAACGAGCGCGACGCCTTAATGGCGTGGCTGCGCGGCATCCTGCTCAACAAGCTGCAAGAAGCCCGGCGACGTTTTCGCGCTCGCAAACGACAGATTCAGCGGGAAGTGCCGCTGAATGGCATGAAAAGCACGGCGCGACAGATGCGCGAACGAGCGAGCCGAGCCCAGTCGCCCAGCCGTCATGCGGCCGCCCGTGAAGAAGCCGACCGCATCTCGCGGGCGTTGTCTGGTCTGTCTCCCGACTATCAGCTCGTGATTCAACTGCGCAATTGGAAGCTGCTGAGCTTCGTAGAGATTGGCCGCCAGATGGGTCGTACGACGGGCGCGGCCCGGGCTCTGTGGGTGCGAGCGCTCGAGCAATTGTCAAAAGCCTTGGAGTCGCGCGATGGCAAATGATCGAGAAAAGACCGGCACCGAAGAAGTTTATCAAGATGACGTCAGCGCGGGTGACATTGGCGCCGCGCTCGAGGCACTGCACACGCGTCTGACGACCGGCGGCGATTGTGAGACGCCGTCGCTCGCCGGGCTTAATGCCGAGGAGCTGTTGCGCGTGATGCGCTTGCAAGAGCGGCTGGTACAACTGGAACATGCGAGAGTAGCAGAGGATGACAACTCGGCCGAGATGATCGGTCCGCTGAACGTTGCGCCGCGCGACAGCACGCAAACCAACCCTTTTGGTAACGCCGAAACGCCGCGCCCGGCGGCCGATTCGCGCGGCGTCGCGAGTGCCGAGGCCCTGGCGGCCTTCGAACACACGGCAATCCCCGCCGCGAGCAATACGGCGAACCGCGGCGTGATCGGCCGCTTCGAAGTGCTGCGCGTGCTGGGGCGCGGTGGGCAAGGGTTGATGCTGCTGGCGAACGATCCGGTGCTGGGGCGCAAAGTGGCGCTCAAGGTCCCCTGGTCCGAAACGCTGATTACGCCGCAGTTGCGACGGCGCTTTTTGCGCGAGGCGCGGGCCGTGGCCCGGCTCACGCATCCGCACATCGTACCGGTGTACGAAGTCGGCGAGCTGGGGCCGATCTGCTTCATCGCCAGCGCCTTCGTTGAAGGGCCCAGCCTTGCCGAACGGCTCGAGTCGCGAAACGCCCCACTCAGCCCGCACCAGGCGGCGGCAATCGTGGCCGACCTGGCCGATGCGATTCAATATGCTCACAGCCAAGGTGTGCTGCACCGCGACTTGAAGCCGGCCAATGTGCTGCTCGAAGCACACTCTCTCGAAGAAGCGGGGAGGGGCGCCTCGTGGGTGGCCAAGCTCACCGATTTCGGCCTGGCCAAGATTCTCGACCTGGCTGGCGATGAAACGCGCTCAGGCGCACTGATCGGCACGCCGGCTTACATGTCGCCTGAACAGGCCAAGGCGGATCATGCGCAAGTCGGGCCGGCCAGTGACGTCTATTCCTTGGGCGCGATTCTGTATGAGCTGCTGACGGGCTGCGCAGCGTTTCGCGCCGAATCCGAGGCCGAGACATTGCGACGCGTGATCATGGAGCCGGCCGCCTCGACGCGGCGCTTGAGAGCGGATGTGCCGGCCGATCTGGACGCGATCTGTTTGAAATGCCTGGAGAAAGATCCGGCCAGTCGTTACGCGAGCGCGGCGGACTTCGCCGCCGACTTGCGCCGATACCTGGCCGGCGAACCGACGCATGCGCGGCCGTTGTCGGCCGCCGCGCGCCTCACACGCTGGGCCGGGCGCAATCGCCGCGTGGCGGCGCTACTGGGGCTGGTGGCCGTACTGCTGGTGGGCATGACCGGCATCTCGACCGTGGCGGCAATTCGCATCAACGACGCCCGCCGCAACGCCGAACAGCATGTCGTCGAGTTGACCAAACGCGACGCGTTTGCGCGGGAGCAAGTGAACGTAGCGCAGTTTAATCGGGCATACGTGACCGGCGACTTGGTTATTGGCAGGCGCGTCATTGACGATCTGAGGCAGGATGGCCACCGGCTGGATGAATTCGAATGGCGGCTTCTCAAAGAAAAACTGCGCGGGCACGTCGGGGCGATTGACCGCCCCGGCACGAACGAGGCAGTTATCTCGCTTGTCTATGCGCCGGACGGTCGAGCCCTCGTCGCTGGAACCGATAAAGGCAACCTGTTCACGTGGAATGCCCGCACACTGGAGCCACTTGGCGTGACCAAGGCCCATGATGTGTGCGTGAACTCGATCCACTTATCGCCCGATGGCGAAATGGCGGCCACGACGAGTTGCGACAAGCTGGTCAAGCTATGGAACACCAAGTCATGGGAATGCGTTGGAGAGCTTGTTGGACATACGCATGAGGTAGGAGCCTGTGCCTTCTCGCCGGACGGGAAGCTGCTAGTTTCAGGAACGCGCCAACAGGACAATCAGCGCGTCCCTGCTGGAGAATTCCGCTTATGGGACGTCGCGACTCGCGAGTGTTTATCCGAGTGGCGTTGTGAACTCAACACTGTGTATGGGATGTCGTTCATCAACGACCGTGCGGTGGTCGCTTGCTTTCGGGATGGCGAGATTCTGCAATGGGATATTTCAACGCGACCACCGCAGTCGACAGAGGTGAGCTTTGACACGCCCACTTTACTGCAACGTCCAGAAATCGCGGAAAGGTCATTTACGAAAAACACTCTTATACCGTCGGCGGATCGCCGTTACCTGGCATTTTTCGATGGCTTCGGCGAGGCATGGTCGCCGACGTGGAACAAGCTGATGCTCGTCGATTTGGGCTCCGGCGAAACTCGTAAGCTGGCTGAGGGTCGATACGAACGCGCGATCGGCGCGTTTTCGCCCGACTCGCGCTTGCTGGCCGCGGTCGCAAACGAAGATTCGCCCCGCATCTATTCGACGACAACGGGTAGTTTATTACATGACTTCGGGCCCGGTCGTCGCGGAGCACTCGCGTTTTCCGCCGATGGGCGATCATTGGCGATCTCCCGGTGGAATGGGCCGATCAATATTCACGACATCACGGTTCCGAATGAAATCCATCACCGGCTCCCCGGAGGCAGAGTCACCATATGCCCGGACACGCGGCACGTGTTTTGTTCCTTCGGCGATGAATCCCGGTTGGAAATCTATGACTTAGTGACCGGCCAGTGCATCAGCGAGAGGCAGCCCACCAAGGGCCATAGCGTGGGGCTGGATGCGATCTCGCCCAATGAGCGGCGGGCTAGTTACAACGGAAACTTGTCCGGAAAACCGGCGGTTGCCGTGGTGGACCTGGAGAATCCGAACGGCGTGATGACCCTCGGTCCGCGGCACGGTGCCCCGATTTTTCTTGCCGATGATTTGCTCGCCGTTGAGTCAACCAGCGACGTGAAAACATACGACCTACGAACTGGCGAAATCGTCAAGCAATTTCCATTTCCGGAAGAACTAGTAGGTGAGTACGGCGCAATATTGGACGCGATTCCCAATGGAAGAAGGATAGGCATTGCTTTTCATAGGGACATTCCCGACAGCGTGTTCATATTGGACACGGATGACGGTTCTTGGCTCGGCATTGCGCACCACTACCGAAACGTGCGGCTGTCGCGCGACGGCAAATACGTGGCGGCGTTTGACGGCGACACCGGCATCCAAATCAGTGATGCCGAGACCGGTGCAAAGCTTCAAGAGGTGCTCGTTCCCACGCGTCATGTGGTCTCGGCGGACTTTTCGCCTGACAGCCGCACGCTGGCGGGCGTTTGCAGCGATGGCACCCTGCGGCTGTGGCGAGTTACTACCGGCCAAGAGCTTTGTACGCTCGCAAAATTCGCAGAGAGGCCCGAATATTGCCGCTTTTCGAGCGACGGATCAACGCTGATCGCATCGGCCGGCCATGGCGGCGAAAACGGAGAATGGGACGTTTTCGTCTTCATAGCCGCGCCGGAGCGAGAGAATTGCGAACAGCAGTAGGTCCATCGGTCGGGATGTTTGAATTCTTTACCGCGGTTTGACGTCCCCTTCTTGCCGCGCGCGCAAAGGTCCGATTGTTAGCGTTGCGGACGCCGCTACGCGCGCCCCCGCGGTTCGTTTACATTGTCGGCACGGAGGAGAACGCCCGACATGTTCGACCGTGTGCGGATCATTGATCTCAGCGTGGCGCTCGCGCATCAAGCGGCGAGCGAACCGCTGCCGGCGTCGATACGCTACATCGACCATGCCGGCGAAGGTTTGCAGCAGATGCGGCATTTTTTCGGTGTTACGCCCGACGACCTCGTTTATTCCCAGGGACAGGGCTGGGCCATCGAGGAAATCCACGCCATCACGCACACGGGCACGCACGTCGATGCTCCTTATCATTACGGCGCCACGAGCGAAGGAAAGCCGGCCCGCACCATCGACCAGGTGCCGCTCGAGTGGTGCTTTGCGCCGGGCGTCGTGATCGACGTGCGGCACGTCCCCACCGGCTCGGCGATTACCGTACACGACCTCGAACAAGCACTGGAAAAGATCGACTATCAGTTGCGGCCGCGCGACATCGTGCTCTTGCACACCGGGGCCGACAAGCGCATCGACACGCCTGAGTACTTCGCCCAGCCCGGGCTTGATCGGGCCAGCACGCTGTGGCTGGTCGAGCAGGGAGTGCGCGTGATCGGCATTGACGCGTATACGCTCGATCGCCCGTTCGCGGCCATGATCGAAGATTTTCGCCGCACGAAGGACGGGCGGGCCATCTGGCCGGCGCACTTCGCAGGCATCACGCGCGAGTATTGCCAGATCGAGAAGCTGGCCAATCTCGACCTGATCCCGCGGCCGCACGGATTTCACGTCTCGTGCTTGCCGGTGAAGATCGAGCGGGCCAGCGCCGGCTGGTGCCGGGCGGTGGCGCTGGTGCCCGAGAATTAGGGCGCGTGATTCCCCTTCCTGACAGGGAGGGGCCAGGGGAGGGTAACGGCCATCCGCGCGGGACGAGTTTGAGCCTCGTGAAGACTGATGCACCATTAACTTGCGCGTCCACTCGGATCGAACGCTTCCCCCTCACCCTGCCCTCTCTCTCTCTCCGAGGCGAGAGGGGTGCAATTAGCGGCTCGCGCCGGGCGCGGCTGCCGGCCTTGACTCGTTTTCCAGGCCCCTCTAGTCTTTGAAAGGTCACAATCGACGGGCCGGTCCACGGTATTGTTGCTCCGGTCCGCCGATTTTAGGGAGCGATTCTGGGGAATGGTGTAACGGTAGCACGACTGGCTCTGGACCAGTTAGTCTAGGTTCAAATCCTAGTTCCCCAGCTTTGTCAGAAACCAGGCCTCGCAGCGGAGTTTTCGAACGCGGCGAGGCTTTTTCGCGCGCTGCGGCGGATGTTGCGCCGTGGCGCTCGTCTTGTGCAGCCCTCCGGCGAGGTTCGATCGATGGCTCGTGTTCCGGCGCACAGTAAGAGCCGCGCGAAGGCCGCGCGGCCGCCGGAAGAAGCCCGGCTGCCCGCGAAGACATCGCGCTGGCAGACAGTCGCGGCCGGCGCGGCGCTGGTGGCCATGGTGCTCGTCAGCTACGCGTACGCCTTGCGCTGCGACTTCATCTGGGACGACGACGCGTACGTCACCAAGAATCACACGCTGGAATCGCTCGATGGTTTGCGGCGCATCTGGTCCGAGCTGGGAGCGGTCCCGCAGTATTATCCGCTCGTTCACACCACGTTTTGGATCGAGCGGCATTTGTGGGGACTCAATCCGCTCGGATTTCACGCGGTGAATATCGCGCTGCACGCGGCCAGTGCGTTCCTGGTGTGGCGGCTGCTTCTGCGGCTCGAGGTGCCCGGGGCCTGGCTCGCGGCGGCGCTCTTCGCCGTGCACCCGGTCGAGGTCGAATCGGTCGCCTGGATCACCGAGCGAAAGAACGTCTTATCGCTGCCGCTGGCTCTGCTTTCGCTACTGGCTTATTTGCGCTTCGCACCGTTAAGCCCTACGGAGAACATTCGTGCGACTGCGTCCGTCCCGTGGAATTGGCGCTGGTACACGGTATCATTCGCGCTCTTCGTGGCGGCGGCTTTGAGCAAGACCGTGGTCGTGACGCTGCCGGCCGTTGTGCTGGTAATCATCTGGTGGAAGCGGGGCCGCATCGCGATCGCCGACGTGCTGCCGCTGGTTCCCTTCTTTGCGGCCGGCATCGGGCTGGGGCTCGTCACCGTGTGGATGGAAAAGAATTTTGTCGGCGCCGCCGGCGAAGAATGGTCGCTCACGCCCATGGATCGCCTGCTCTTGGCCGGGCGCGTGTTGTGGTTTTACGCCGCGAAGCTGGCCTGGCCTTACCCGCTGGCGTTTTTCTATCCGCGGTTTTCGATCGATGCGCACGTGTGGTGGCAATACTTGTTTCCGCTGGCCGGCGTCGCGGTCATCATCGCGCTGTGGCAATCGCGAGAGCGGATCGGGCGCGGGCCGCTGGCGGCGGTACTGATTTTCGCCGGCGTGCTGACACCGGCGCTCGGTTTTTTCGACGTTTACCCGTTTCGCTTTTCGTTCGTGGCCGACCATTTTCAGTATCACGCGGGCATCGCGCTTTTGGCGCTGGCGGCCGCGGGGCTAGCGCCGCTGCTCGAGCGCGCCGCGCAGGCGCGAAGAGGCGCCCGATTCCTCTTCTCGTCGCTGCTGCTATTGCCGTTGGCCGTTCTGACGTTCTGCCAGACATTCATCTATTTCGACTTGGAAACTCTTTACGCCGACACGATCGCCAAGAACCCAACCAGTTGGACCGCTTACGCCAACCTGTCGATGCATTTCATCACCGTGGGACGCAAGCGAGAGGCGTACGCGCTGGCCGAGCGCGCGCTCGAACTTGCGCCCGACGACTCGGTAACTAACGGAAACCTGGCGGCGCTCTTGTTGGCCGACGTGGTCCAAGGGAACGACGACGATGACAAGCTGGGCCGCGCCACGAAGTATTTCGAAAAGTCGGTGAAGCTGACACCCGAGAATATCCCCTCGCGCAAAGGGTTGGGCTACGCGCTGATGAAGTCGGGACGCTATGCCGAGGCCGAACAGCAACTGGTCCCCGCGCTCGAAGCCATGCCTGATGATGCCAATGCCCTGTACGCACTTGGCATGGTGCGCTTCGGGCAGGGGCGATTCCAAGAAGCGGCCGATCTACTCCAACAATCGCTCCGCAAAGAACCGGCCGACATCGACACGCACCGCGCGCTGGCGGACGTGTGGCAGAAGCTAGGACGAAATGCCGAAGCGGCGACCGAGCACCGGACCGTCGCCGAAATGGCCAAGGCCCGGGCCGCGATCCTGGCTGACGCCGGCGAGCGTTACCTGGAGCGTGGGCACCTCGAGCAAGCCACCGCTGCGTTTGCCCGCGCCCTGTACCTGGATCCGACCGACACCAAGGCGCGCGACGGGCTCGAGCGCGCGGAACGTGCTGCGAGAGATTTCCGTCCCTAAACGCGCTTGGCGCCATGGTCGACTCGCGAACCGGGACGGCTTGCCCCTGCAAACGCGGCTCGGGTCGGCACTGTCAAGCTGGCGTCGACAGCGCAAGGCTGCCTGCTGCGGCGGATATTTTCCGGCGTTTTCCCATTCTGCGCGTCTTGCCTTTCAACGGCTGCTGGCTTTGCTATACTCAGGCTTCGTGGCAGGATTTCCGCGTCATTGGCTTGCTTTCGCACGCCGGCCGAGTGACGCGAGTCGGCGGCCCATGCCGATATCCAATCCGGCCACTTCGCATCGCCCGCCCGAGCTTCCTGCTTGGGGACCTCTAACTGCGCCCTAGACTTGTGCGTGGCCGAGGGTCCGCATCCCGGGCAAGCTCAGGGTTCAAGGAATGAGATCGGTATTCTCCCGCAGCACACGACGTCGACGCGGCGGATCATCCGATCGCGCGGCTTGCAAGACCGGAGGATTTCCGCAGATGCGTTTCGATGCGTACGACACCGGCAGTTTTTACGACGAGATGTTCGAATCGGGCGGCCAGCCCCGCACTGGCGCCGCCTTGCTCGTGCAAAAGATCGAGGCTCTCAGCCTGCACGAGATCAAGAATTGCCAGCAGGCCGCCGAGTTGGCCCTCTTGAACATGGGCATCACCTTCAATGTCTACGGCCACGAGGCCGGCACCGAAAAGGTGTGGCCCTTCGACATCGTCCCGCGCATCATCGAAGCGCACGAGTGGGAGCGCATCGAGAAAGGGCTGCGGCAGCGCATCACGGCCCTGAACCTGTTCATCGACGACGTCTACCACGATCAAAAGATCGTCCGCGACGGCGTCGTGCCCGAAGAGCTCTTGCACTCGGGCAAGTGCTACCTGGCCCCCTGTGCCGGCTTGAACCCGCCGCGCGGCGTGTGGTGCCACATTTCGGGCATCGACCTGGTGCGCGACGCCGACGGCAGCTTCTACGTGCTGGAAGACAACATGCGCTGCCCGTCGGGTGTGTCGTATGTGCTGGAAAATCGCGAAGTCATGAAACGCACCTTTCCGCAAGTCTTCGAAGGGCTGTGCGTCCGCCCGGTCGACGACTACCCGGACCGGCTGCTGGAAACGCTGCAATACGTGGCGCCCGAGGGCGTGCAAAACCCGGTGGTGGCGCTCCTGACGCCGGGCGTGTACAACTCGGCCTATTTCGAGCATTCGTTCCTGGCGCAGCAGATGGGGATCGAGCTGGTCACCGGCTCGGACCTGGTGGTCAGCGAAGGCTACGTCTTCATGCGCACCACGCACGGCCTGCGCCGCGTGGACGTCATCTATCGCCGTATCGACGACGATTTCCTCGACCCGCGCGAGCTGCGCTCCGATTCGCTTTTGGGCGTGCCGGGCCTGCTGGACGTGTATCGCAATGGCCGCGTGGCCTTGGCCAACGCTCCCGGCACCGGCATCGCCGATGACAAGGCCGTGTACGCGTATGTGCCCGAGATCATCCGCTACTACCTGGGCGAAGACGCGCTACTGTCGAATGTGCCGACCTTCGTCTGCTCGGACGACAAACATCGCGAGCACGTGCTGGCGAACCTCGACAAGTTCGTGGTAAAAGAAGCCAATGGGTCGGGCGGGTACGGCATGCTGATGGGCCCGATGGCCTCGAAGAGCGAGCGCGACAAGTTCCGCGATCTGATCTCGCACGAGCCGCGCAAATATATCGCTCAGCCGATGCTGTCGATCAGCCGCGTGCCCACGATCGTCGACGAGACGTTCGAAGGGCGCCACGTCGATCTGCGACCGTACATCTTGTACGGCAAGGACATTTACGTGCTGCCGGGCGGCTTGACCCGCGTGGCGCTGGAAAAGGGCTCGATGGTCGTAAACAGCTCGCAAGGCGGCGGCAGCAAGGATACCTGGGTGCTGGGCACCCGCGCCGAAGACGGTTACCCGCACAACGCAGCGCCTACGGCCGTGCCGGCGGAGGCCACATGCTGAGCCGGGTCGCCGATTCGATCTTTTGGATGAACCGCTACATCGAGCGGGCCGAAAACGTCGCGCGGTTCATCGAGGTGAACCTGCACCTGACGCTCGGCCTCACGAACAACGGCTTCGCCAATCAGTGGGAGCCGCTGGTCACCACAACGGGCGATCACGACCAATTCATCGAGCGTTACGGAGTCGCCACGCAAAAGAACGTGATCGACTTCCTGACGTTCGACAAGGACAACCCGAACTCGATCGTCTCCTGTCTGCGTGCGGCGCGCGAAAACGCCCGCAGCGTCCGCGAGATCATCTCCTCGGCCATGTGGCTGGAGCTGAACAAGTTTTATCTCATGGTGCGCGGCGCCTCGCACAACTGGTCGATGTCGCGAGCCCATGATTTTTTCGATCAGATCATCACCAGCAGCCATTTGCTGGCCGGTATCACCGACGCCACGATGTCGCACGGCGAAGCGTGGCATTTCGCCCGGATGGGATTGCTCCTGGAGCGAGCCGACAAGACGTCGCGCATCCTGGACGTGAAATACTTCATCCTGCTTCCCACGATTCGCGACGTGGGAACGCCGCTCGATACCATCCAGTGGGCCGCGCTGTTGAAATCGGCAAGCGCCCTGGAGATGTATCGCAAAAGCCGCGGACGGATCACGCCCAGCTCGGTCGTCGATTTTCTGATTCTCGATCGGCACTTTCCGCGATCGATCCGTTTCTGCCTGTTAGGGGCCGAGGACTCGCTGCACCGCATCACCGGCAGCGATCACGGCACGTTCGCCAATCCGGCCGAGCAACGGCTGGGCCGCCTGCGGGCCGAACTCGATTACACGCAAGTCAGCGATATCATCAACCAGGGGCTGCACGAGTACCTCGACCAGTTCCAGACCAAGCTCAACCTGGTCGGAGAAGGCATCTCGGAAACCTTCTTCGCCCCGCAGCCCGTTGCCGCCCCTGCTATGATGCGCGAGCGGCAGTATCAGTAGCCGTTAAAAAGTTGGCAGATGGCAGTGAAGAAGTAGTCAGTAGCCGGGTCAGTAGCCGGTAGGCAGTAGTCAGTAAGTAACGCGCGCCGTTGTGACACCAGTTAGCCGCCGGACTCGCCCGGCGGTCTTCACCGACTCGCGTCTGCGAGCAGAAACGTGCATGCGCTACCGGCCTGTCCCACCCGTGCCGCGTCGGTGCCGGCGCATGATAAGATGCCCCTGCGGCGAATAACGGTCGTCCATTCCAGCCCGAAGCGCTAGCGAGGGACTTTTTCCGCTCGACAAAAACCCTCGCTGGCGCTTCGGGCTATTGTTCGATCGTCGTCTCGCAGGTCGAGGCCTCACGGTCGTGTTTTTTTCAACGTCGCGGCAATTGGTCATGAACCTCGAAATTCAAGTGATGGCCGATGCCGATGAGTTGGCGGCTGCCGCCGCGCGGCAGATCGTGGATATCGCGGCCCGATCGATCGCCGCTCGTGGCCAGTTCACGATGGCCCTCGCCGGCGGTCACACGCCGGAAAAAACGTACGGATTACTCACGCGCGCTCCGCTAGCCGGCACAATCGATTGGGCCAGGTCGTGGCTTTTCTTCGGCGACGAGCGGTTTGTGCCACTCGACGACGCCCGCAGCAACTACGCGATGGCACGCCGGGCGCTCTTGGAAGCCGCGCCAATTCCCGCGGATCACGTGTTCCCCGCGCCAACTGATCGCGCTACGCCGGCCGCCAGCGCCGCAAAATACCAGCGGCAATTGGCCGGTTTTTTCAGTTTGCCCGAGAGTGGGCCGCCGCCGATTTTTGATTTGATTCTGCTCGGCCTGGGGGACGACGGTCATACCGCGTCATTATTTCCGGGCGCCGCGGCTCTGCAGGAAAAGACGGCGTGGGTGACTTCGAGTCCGCCGGGCGTGTTGCCGCCGCCGGTCGACCGGGTGACGTTCACGTTTCCCACGCTCAATGCTGCGCGGCACGTAATGTTTCTCGTCTCGGGCGCCAATAAAGCCGAAGCAGTGCGCGACGTGCTGGACAATCATGCACCGCTCGAGCGACGCCCGGCTGCCGGCGTGCTGCCGGAATATGGTACGCTAACGTGGCTGTTGGACGAGCCCGCTGCCAGGTCGCTGCGGAAACGCTAGCGTGTTGTCCACGCGACGACGTTGCAAATCGTTCTGCACTGCTGGAAAAGCCACCAGCGGCACGCCGAGCGCTCTTCTCGCGGACGCTAGTCTGGTGAGGAGCGCCGGGCGAGCCCGGCGGCTAAATATGGATCACAACAACGCGTACTTCTTCACTCACTACCGGCTACCGACGTCCTTCTTCACTGCCCGCTGCCGACTGCCTTCTGCCCACTTTTCAAAAGGAGAATCCCATGCAACTTGGAATGATTGGTCTTGGCCGCATGGGGGCGAACATGGTCCGCCGCTTGCTCAAGGGGGGGCACCAGTGCGTGGTCTACGACCGCAATGCCGAAGCCGTGCAGCAGTTGGCCAAGGAAGGTGCCACGCCCGCCACGTCGATCGATGAATTTCTCAACAAGCTTTCCGCGCCGCGGGCCGTGTGGTTGATGGTGCCAGCCGCGGTCGTGGAAAGTTCGGTCAAGGACCTGGCAGGCCGACTCGCCAAGGACGACATTCTGATCGACGGCGGCAATTCGTATTACATCGACGACATGCGACGTGCGGCCGACCTCGCGCCGAAGGGAATTCATTACGTCGACGTCGGAACCTCGGGCGGCGTGTGGGGGCTGGAGCGCGGCTATTGCATGATGATCGGTGGACCGAACGCGGCCGTGACCCGGCTTGACCCGATCTTTAAAACGCTGGCGCCGGGCATTGGTTCGATCGACCGGACGCCAGGGCGCGAAAAGCTCGGCGGCACCGCCGAGCAGGGCTATCTGCACTGCGGACCGTCGGGCGCGGGCCACTTCGTCAAAATGGTTCACAACGGCATCGAGTACGGCATCATGGCCGCCTACGCCGAAGGGCTGAATATCTTGAAGCAGGCCAATGTTGGCAAACGCACCCGCGAAGTCGACGCCGAGACGACGCCGCTGCGCCATCCCGAGCACTACCAGTTCGACTTGAACCTGCCGGACGTGGCCGAAGTTTGGCGGCGCGGTAGCGTGATCGCCTCGTGGCTGTTGGACCTCACGGCCGCGGCGCTGGCCAAGGATCCGCAACTGGCAAAGTTCACCGGCCACGTGTCCGACTCGGGCGAAGGGCGGTGGACGATCCTGGCCGCCATCGAAGAGGGAGCGCCCGCCCCGGTGCTCAGCACCGCTCTGTATCAGCGCTTCACGTCGCGCGGCGACGACGAATTCGCCGACAAGCTGCTCTCGGCCATGCGCTACGAATTCGGCGGACACCTGGAAAAGAAATGACAGTAGTGCCAAGTTTGGCGGATTGATATAGGTGAACGCAAGGCTCCTCTTGTACATGACTTGTGTCCAGCAGGTCACTTCCAAGGAGGGAGCCATGCGTTCAAGGGTGAGTCATACCATAACGAGCCAGGATGT